>JAEWUL010000063.1 GCA_023459435.1 Bacteroidota bacterium | reverse complement strand
TCCTGAATCGGAATATCTAATGCCAGATGTCGATGTCCGTAAATAAAATAATCTATTTGATGCTTCTTTAAATATGCTTTGATGTATTGGATCACAAACTCTTTCTCTTCTCCCATAAAATGTTCTTCGTGGGAGGGAGTCATGGCTCTGCTTTTTTTGGAGAAGAAACGGGCAATGGCAAATGATGTGGAGGTTGGCAATAATCCATATAACCAAATATTGACCTTACGACTGAACATCCATCTCATCAGTTTATATCCATATTGTCCTGGACCTAAACCATCACCATGTCCAACCATACACCTTTTTCCGTTAATGGTAAACTCTTTCTGATCTCTAAAAATTTGAATACCAAACTCATCCTTGAGATAAGTTCTCACCCACATATCATGATTTCCGGTAAAATAATAGATGTGGATCCCTTTTTTTCTTACCTCATACAGTTTAGCGAGAAAGCGGTAATTGCCTTTTGGAATTACACACTTGTATTCAAACCAGTAATCAAAGATATCACCTAGAAGAAACAAATGTTTTCCATCCTGAATAACAAGATCTAACCACTGTAAAATCAACTCCTCCCTTTGATCACTTAACTCTTTGGTTGGTGATCCAAAGTGAAAATCTGATGCAAAATAACATGTTCCGGTTATAGTCATGATGATAGAATTTAATATGATTTAATCAATGATTCAACCTGTATGATTTTATTTTTAAGATCTTGAGCTTTCATAAAATCGAGATCCTTAATAGCTACTTCCAATTCTTTTCTCAATTTTTTCAGTTGATCTTGTAGTTGTTTCAGGTTGAGCATTTTGAAAGAATCTTCTTCTGCAGCCAAGGTTGTATTTGGATCTGAAATGTGATATTTTTGGGATTCTTTTTTGGATAATTCTAAAGCGTTTGCCAGGGAAAAATCTTCATTTTTCTGAACCGTAGTAGGATTAATATGATGTTTTTCATTATACGCCATCTGTTTGGCTCTTCTCCGATTGGTTTCATCGATGGTAGCCTGCATTGATTTGGTCATTTTGTTGGCATAAAAGATCACTTTTCCTTCAGAATGTCGGGCTGCACGACCAGCGGTTTGAGTCAAAGATCGTTCATTTCTTAAAAACCCCTCTTTATCCGCATCCATAATGGCCACTAATGCCACTTCCGGAAGGTCTAAGCCTTCTCTTAACAAGTTTACACCAACCAGAACATCAATAGCACCGGCTCTAAGATCTTGTAGTATTTCAACACGTTCAAAAGTATCCACATCTGAGTGAATATACTTGGTTTTAATCCCGATTCGAATCAAATAAGCACTGAGCTCTTCTGCCATCTTTTTGGTTAAAGTGGTTACCAGGACTCTCTGTCCTTTTGAGACACAATTTTCGACTTCATCTAGAAGATCATCCACCTGGTTATCGGCTGGACGCACATCAATGGGAGGATCCAGCAATCCGGTTGGTCGCACTACTTGTTCCACAATTACACCGTCAGATTTACTCAACTCATACATCGCAGGAGTAGCACTGACATATATGCTTTGTCCAATTAAAGATTCAAACTCCTGAAACTTTAACGGCCTGTTATCCATAGCTGCAGGTAGTCGAAAACCATATTCAACTAGATTGATTTTTCGGGCACGATCACCACCATACATCGCTCCAATTTGTGGAACAGAAACATGACTTTCATCCACAATGAGAATGAAATCATCGGGAAAAAAATCGATGATACAAAAAGGGCGTTCCCCTTGTTTCCGTTTATCAAAGTATCGGGAATAGTTCTCGATACCGGAACAGTAACCCAACTCTTTCATCATCTCTACATCATAGGTAACCCGATCATCCAGTCTTTTGGCTTCCAGATGTTTGCCGATCGATTTTAAATAATCGATCTGAGCTCCTAAATCTAACTTTATTTGTTGAATGGCATCATTAATGGACTCCTGAGAAGTAACAAATAGATTTGCAGGATAAATTTTCAGATCTGTTAAAGTTGTGATCTTTTTCCCCGATTCTGCTTCAATCTCTTCAATTTTTTCTATTTCATTATCCCAGAAGATAATTCTATAAGCATTATCGTTGTAAGGAGGAAAAAGATCAACAGTATCCCCTTTCACTCTAAATTTAGCCGGTTCCAGAGTAAGTTCTGTACGAGAATACAAACTGTTCACCAATGCCAGCAAAATCTGATCCCGGTTGATCACCATCCCTTGATGAATATTGATAACACTTTTCGCAAAATCTTCCGGATTTCCAATACCATAAATACAAGAAACAGAAGCCACAACGACCACATCCCTTCTCCCGGAAAGTAAGGTTGACGTTGTTCTTAAACGCAGTTTCTCTATCTCTTCATTGATCGAAAGATCTTTTTCAATATAGGTATTTGAGGAGGGTAAATATGCTTCGGGCTGGTAGTAGTCGTAGTAAGAAACAAAGAACTCAACTGCATTCTCCGGAAAAAAAGTTTTAAACTCGGAATACAGTTGAGCTGCTAAAGTTTTATTATGACTGAGGATAAGGGCCGGACGATTTACCTCTTTTAAGACATTTGCAATGGTAAACGTTTTTCCGGAACCGGTAACACCCAGTAGGGTTTGTGCCTGATCTCCACGTTGTAACCCCTCTACCAGTTGTTTGATAGCTTCCGGTTGATCACCGCTGGGTTCAAATGAGGAGACAAGCTTAAAGTTCATTATTTTCTACCCGGATACACCTTAAGGGCTTCTGCCAAGCAAGTCATCGCTTCTTTTAAATCATCTACCTTCAAACAATAACTGATTCTCACTTCATCCAAACCTTGTCCTTGAGTAGAGTAAAATCCGGTAGCAGGAGCTAACATTACGGTTTTATTGTTATAATCAAAATCTTCAAGTAACCATTGACAGAATTTATCTGAATTGTCGATTGGTAAACGAGCCACAACGTAGAACGCACCTTTAGGATTTGGGCAGAAACAACCCGGCATTTTATTAATGGCATCTACAACACAGTTTCTTCTAGCCACATAATCATCAATAACCATATCAAAATACGATTTTGGTGTTGAGATAGCCGCTTCACCAAGAATCTGACCATAAGTAGGTGGACTCAAACGAGCCTGAGCAAACTTCATGGCAGTTTGGATCACCTCTTTATTTTTAGAGATAAAAGCACCCACTCTTACGCCACAAGCACTATATCTTTTTGATACAGAGTCTAATAGAACCACATTCTGTTCAATATTTTTCAATTCCATAACAGAGAAATGTTTTTCACCATCATAGCAGAACTCTCTATACACTTCATCGGCAAACAGGAAAAGATCATGTTTTTCCACAATTTGACTCAACTTTTCCAACTCCTCTTTTGAGTATAAATAACCGGTTGGGTTATTAGGATTACAAATCATAATCGCTTTTGTTTTAGGCGTGATGATTTTTTCAAACTCTTCGATTGGAGGGAGTGCAAATCCGTTTTCGATGGAAGAGATGATCGGTTTCACTTTCACACCTGCACTAGTAGAAAACCCATTATAGTTTGCATAAAAAGGTTCAGGAACAATCACTTCATCATCGGGATCCAGACAACTGTTAAAAGCAAAAAGGATCGCTTCAGAACCACCGTTGGTAACGATAATCTCTTCGGTTGTCAATTCGATACCCACCGTTTTATAATAGGAAACCAGTTTTTCTCTATAACTCAACAAACCGGCAGAATGCGTATATTCAACGACTTTAATATCACAATCTTTAATTGCTTGACGAGCAATCTCAGGCGTTTCAATATCGGGTTGACCAATATTCAAATGATACACATGAACACCCTTTTTTTTCGCTGTTTCTGAGTAAGGAACCAGTTTTCGGATTGGAGATGCAGGCATTGCCTCACCTTTTTTTGAAATTTTTGGCATAACTTATTGATCTTTAATATAATACGTTTATTTTTTGTTTCTAAAATATTGTGGCAAAGATAGTAAAAAAAGTAACAGTTACGCCTTTCGCTTTTTTTTGTACTTTTGCAGGTTATAAAATCACGTACTACAAGATGGCTGACTACAAAGAGGATAGTATCATTACACTGGATTGGGACGAACATATCAGGATGCGTCCCGGAATGTATATCGGAAAATTAGGGGATGGTTCCTCCCATGATGACGGTATTTATGTACTTCTTAAAGAGGTGCTCGACAATTCTATTGATGAATTTATGAGAGGTTATGGAAAAACGATTGAGGTTTCCATAAAGGAACACAAAGTAACCATTCGTGACTTTGGAAGAGGTATTCCACTGAAAAGCGTGGTGGATTGTGTTTCGAAGATCAATACCGGTGGAAAATTTAATGAGAGTAGTGCATACGAAACGGCCATCGGGATGAATGGTGTAGGTGTTAAAGCAGTCAATGCTCTATCTTCCAAGTTTATTGTACAAAGTTGGGTTGATAAAAAAACGAAAAAAGCAGAGTTCTCCTGTGGTAAAAAAGTGACTGAAACAGCTATTGAACATACAGAAGAACCTAATGGAACCCTCGTTTCTTTTGTGCCAGATCAGTCGTTATTTGAAAACTTTCATTGGTATACCGAGTATATTGAAGTGATGATGTGGAATTATGTCTATCTGAACCGTGGACTGACCATTAGCTTTAATGGCAAAAAATATTTTTCCAAAAATGGATTACTTGACCTGCTGAACAACAACGTAGAAGGGGAAATGTTATATCCCCCCATCCATCTTAAAGATGATGATTTTGAGTTCGCCATTGTTCATACAACCAGAAGGTATGGTGAGGAGTATCATTCCTTTGTGAATAGTCAAAACACAACACAAGGGGGTACTCATCAACAAGCATTCCGAGAAGCGATTGTAAAAACCATACGTGATTTCTACAAAAAAGACTACGACCCCAGTGATATTCGGAATTCAATTGTGGCAGCACTCTCTATCAAAGTGAAAAATGCCATTTTCGAATCCCAGACCAAAACCAAGCTGGGATCTCAACACATGACTCCGGGTGGTCAGACCATCCGGAATTATATCAATGATATTGTGGGTAGATTGCTGGATAAATATCTACACATGAACCCCACCGTTGCAGATGCGATTCAGAAAAAGATTGTTGAATCTGAAAAAGAACGGAAAGAGATTGCGAATATCAAAAAAACATCTAAAGAGATCCAGAAAAAGGTGAGTCTTCACAATTCAAAATTAAGAGATTGTAGGATTCACTTTAACAGCAACGATCCCAAAAGATTAGATTCCACCATTTTTATTACCGAAGGTGATTCTGCATCCGGTTCGATTACACAATCAAGAGATGCCCAGACCCAGGCGGTGTTCAGCCTTAGGGGTAAACCTCAAAACACTTTTAAAAAATCAAAACGTGTGATTTATGAAAATGAGGAGTTTAGCCTCTTACAAGCTGCTTTAAATATTGAAGATGGTCTGGAAGGTTTAAGGTATAACAATATCGTTTTTGCTACCGATGCTGATGTGGATGGGATGCATATCCGTCTCCTTTTGTTAACTTTCTTTTTAAAATATTTTCCTGATGTGGTGAAAACAGGACACGTTTACATATTACAAACACCCCTTTTCCGCGTTAGAAATAAACAAAAAACGATCTACTGCTATTCCGAAGAGGAACGTATTAATGCCATTAAAGCCCTCGGAAATAAACCTGAAATAACACGTTTTAAAGGTCTGGGAGAGATCTCTCCTTCTGAATTTAAGGGTTTTATTGGGAAATCTATCCGACTTGAACCTGTGGTTCTTGAAAAAGGAACCAACCTTGAAAAACTACTGGAGTTTTATATGGGCGATAACAATATGTCTCGACAACAGTTTATTATTGAAAACCTGAGAGAAGAGATTGATGAAGCCAAAGAATAATCATTAATTTTTAAATATCATGAAAATAAAAGAAGTAATACACCATCTCGAAACCAAATTCCCCTTGCACTGGCAGGAAGATTTTGATAATTGCGGCATTCAATGTGGCGACAAAGAACGTGAGATTACCGGTGTGATGGTTTGTTTTGACATGAGTGAGAAAGTTCTGGATGAAGCAATAGCCAAAAATTGTAATATGGTGATTTCACATCACCCTATCATCTATAAAACCGGATTAAAAAAAGTGGAACCCACCAACCGTGTGGGCAAGGTAATCTGCAAAGCTTTGGAAAACAAAATATTATTGTATTCAATGCATACCAATATCGATAGTGGTATTAATGGAGGTAATGTGT
>JAEWUL010000062.1 GCA_023459435.1 Bacteroidota bacterium | reverse complement strand
GGACGTAATCTCTATAGTATTTAAATCCAAGGTCTCTTGTTTTAGAACCTTTTACCAATGAATCTTCACTGGCTGTTGAGATGTTGTATCTTCTTACCGCATTGTATCTGGATGCAAAAACACCATAAGCTGTTTTATAATCAGTATCTGTAGGGCATTCAATATTGGTATATTCAAGGTGTTCCTGAACAATACTGGAGGATGGTTGGTTAACCAGTAGATACTTATACAAATCATCAGAAGCACCCCAAACTTCAAAAGTGATGCAATTATCAGCTATCCGGTAACGATCAACGGTTGGATCCGGTTCCACCTGTAACGCAATAATTTCATATATAGATGATGGATTGTACTCTTTATTGATCTCACCAAAAGCCTCATTATTAGAAGTCATCATAAATTTATTGGTAATATCCCTTTTCACTGTTCCGAACTTGGTAATCTCACCCGTCGCTTTGGATACCTCAAAATAATGGAAATATTGATAAATCTCATATCCTCTTCCCCGTGGATGATGTGCAAAAATGATATTCCCTTTTCTACCGGTTAAGTTTAGTCCATTGTTGATTGGAATATTGGGAGACGTGATCGCAAATGCTGGAACCATAGGAGTTTCTGCAGTAATGATGCGACCTGTTTCATTGTTTTCAATGTTGATTTTATACGTAGCCTCTTCATTTAATGGTGCTTTGGTATAGTAAAGCAACTGTTTTGGATTGGCAAAAGAACCGGGTAATTTAGAAACAGTAGTAGTTGTATCCAATGTGATCACTCTTCCGGTAGGTTGATTATTTTCATACTCTTCCAGCGTAACGGTTATCTTATCAAAATAATAAAGGTTTGTCCATTCTCCGGCTGCCACAATACTGTTACCCTCTGTTTGGAACCCTTTATAAATTTTGATATAATGTGCAGTATCTTTTACATTTAACAATCCATAAACGATGGTAATATCTTTATAGGGAGCATTTAGTGAAAAATCATCTTTACAAGATGAAAACAATGAAATAACAGTTAAGGATATTAAAAAAGTTTTTAAATATTTCATAAAATTAATAAATTTTTGGTGCTGATGCTCTTACCCATTTCGGGCCCATTCTTTCACCATTTTTGTTTGTAGAATTGTTTAAAATATATCGATCGTTAAAAGTATACACAACGCGTAATGTCAATACATTATTGTATGGCAATCTGGTGAATGGGGCTACATTATTACCGGAATAGAAGGTTCTTTCAGCACCTATGGGCAGCATTGAATACTGGTATCTGAAGTTGAGCTTAAGGGCTTGATATAACGGGATTTTAACATCAATAAGATAACTCCATTCATTCCGTTTATATCGTCCGGATTGTAGATCAGTATATAATCTGTGTCCAAATAAGGTCTCCTGGTAATTCACCAGTCTGGACCAGGAGGCACCAACCCCAATGGCAAACCCTGTACGTGGATCTTCATAATGAAAGATCACGGGAACTTCTACATAATCAAGCCTGATTTTGTAATATATCTTGTTGTTTTTGGGAATTGAGGGATTGATCAACAGGGTATCATCATACGGAAGTGCTTTCACCGTTTCAGTAAAATTAGACTGAAATGCGCCTTTTTGGGTATAGAGGAGTTCCATTGTGACAAAAAAAGTTTGTTTTCTGTTTAAAGGAATCATCAACATGGCTCCGGCGTTAAAACCTGCTTTTTTATATCCATTCACCTGATCCCCTTCTATCTGAGTAATATTCATACCACCAACAACGCCACCAATAAACCTTTGGGCATTCAGATTCTGAAGAATGATGAGTAAAAATACCAAAAAAAACGCTCTTTTCATAAGTTAAAATTAGAATTTGCAAATATACAGTTTTTTTTGTACTTTTGCCATGAATTATTGAAAGGGAATCAGGTGCAAAACCTGAACAGTGCCCGCTGCTGTGAGTTTCAAGCGTTCTTTAGAAAAATGCCACTGTTGTAACAAATAATGGGAAGGCTCTAAAGAGAAACAAGTCAGAAAACCTGCGCTAATTCAAGTCAAAAAGCTTCGGGAGTAAAGCTGAAACTTACGGTATCACTCCGTTTTTCTGTTTCCCCCAATGCTTTTTTAACCTTTTTTGCTAATTTTAAAATTGAAAATGATGAAACGGGAAAATTTTATCACCAAAATCTCAAAACTAGGGGTGATCCCTTTTGTATGTGTTACCCTGTTAGCCGTGTCTTGTGATCCACCTGTTGATCCTCCTGTAACTCAAGAAGAAAATGGGATATATGTCCTCAATGAAGGCGGGTTTAATATGAATAACAGTTCCTTATCCTTCTACAACTTCAATAATCAAACCGTAATTCAAGACCTCTTTTTGCAAAATAACAACAGAGGACTTGGGGATGTTGGCAATGATATGAGCCTGTATGGCAATAAACTGTATGTTGTTGTTAACAATTCAGAAACCATTGAAGTTTTAAACCCCAAAAACGCTACATCGATCCAACAGGTCTCTTTAAGCGGCAAACAACCCAGAAACATTGCTTTTCATGAAAACAAAGCGTATGTGACCTGTTTTGATGGTACTGTTGTCAGAATTGACACGACAACACTGACCATTGATGCCATCGCCACTGTGGGTTCAAATCCGGAGGGGATTGCTATCGTAAACAATAAAATCTATGTAGCCAATTCCGGTGGATTGAGTAGCCCCATCACCAGTAATACCGTATCTGTTCTCGATATCAACTCCTTCTCTGTCATAAATACGATTCCGGTTGCAGTTGGGCCCAGAATCATCAAAGCCGACAAATATGGAGATCTATATGTGGCCTGTACAGGCAACTATGGAAATATCCCCCCCTCTTTCCATCGCATCAATACCCAAAGTGATGCAACTGTTGAAAATTTGAATCTACAAGTGCAAAATTTCACTATTCATGGCAATTTTGCGTATGTGTATGCTTACAACTTCACCGATCAATCCAAATGGTTTAAGGTTATCGATATCTCTACAGAAAATATTGTGAAAGATCAATTCATAACAGATGCCACTCAGATTGCAGTTCCTTATGGTATCGCCGTGGATCCTCATACCCATAATGTTTATATCACCGATGCCGGCGATTTTGTTTCCACCGGTGAGGTGTTCTGTTTCAACACAAATGGCGTCTTACAATACCGTTTTGATGCCGGTGTAAACCCAAGTGGCGCAATGGTTTTTCTTAGGGACTAGAGACTAGGGACAAGGGACTAGGGAGGTAGGAGTTTTTTTTAAAAAATGGAGAACTGTGACTTGGTGGTGAACTCTTCCAGAAACCGGATCCCTCTATACGAGTTTCCTTTTGGATTTAACAGTGGGCTCCACACCGCGATTGCATATTGATTGGGATGAACGGCGATGATTCCCCCTCCTACTCCACTTTTTCCGGGCAGGCCCACTTTGAAAGCAAACTCCCCTGATTCGTCATAGAAACCACAGGTTTGCATCAAGGCATTGATCCGTTTCGATTGACTTTGAGTGACGATAGGCGTTTGATCAAATGGATTCACCCCATTATGGGCTAAAAAAAGAAACGCCTCTGAAAGTTCTCGGCAATTCATCTCCAGTGAGCACAAATCAAAGTAAAAATCGAGCACTTCTGATGGGTCATTATGGATATTTCCAAACGACTTCAGAAAATTACAAAGGGCAATATTCCTATATCCAACCGCTTTTTCAGATTCTGCAATTTTTGAAGAATAAATGATATTGGGGTTATCAGAAATCGATCTTACGAAAGTCAGAAACTCCTCTTTTGGATCATCTAAATGGGATATCAGGATATCACAAATCACCAGGGCACCGGCATTAATAAATGGATTTCGAGGGATCCCTTTATCAGCTTCGAGCTGAACCAAAGAGTTAAAAGAGGTACCGGATGGTTCCACTCCCAGGCGATTCCAGATTGATTCTCCCAGTATTTTGTATGCCAAGGTCAATGACAACACCTTTCCGATACTTTGAATCGAAAACCGATCCAAATAATCACCAATCCCAAAAGTACCCTGATGCACGGTAGAAATAAAGATCCCAAACTTATCCGGATCGATGGTTGTCAGTTCCGGAATATAGGAAGCCAGCTCCCCTTTATTTTCAAGTTTCCGGATCTGGTCATAAACTGAGATTATGATCTTTTCAAAATTCATTCAGGTACATTTTTTAAAGTTGCAAAATTACACAAAATAGTATCTCATGTGCTTATGTGCTCATGTGCTCAATGTGCTCAAAATTACATTATCAATTTTAACTGTTATTTGTTAATTGTTAGTTGTTAATTCAAAAAGTACTTGGCCTTCGCCCTAATGCGGAGGAAATTGAGTTTGAACTTCCCGACGGCGCCCAAAACTACTATTCTAATAAAATACGGTTGACTTTTTCAGTATATATTTCAATTTTAACAAGTTTCAAAATCTCTGTTTTTTGCATCAAAACAGTACCCTCCTTTTATAAGAATATAAGATGAATAAGCTAATGTGATAATAAGCTAATATGATAATGTAATAAGAAGATTCAATTTTAAAAAATATTTTCTATTTTTGCATTCAAAATGGCCAGAAATATAATATAATTAATTTAAATTAAAATTTGTGACTTCTTCTATAAAATCAAATCTTAGTAATCTAAATCAACAACAACTGGAAGCTGTTGTAAGTGAGCATCAACGCCTTTTGGTTCTAGCTGGTGCCGGTTCTGGGAAAACGAAAACCCTACTG
>JAEWUL010000061.1 GCA_023459435.1 Bacteroidota bacterium | reverse complement strand
CACTTAAAATTTAATAAAAATTAAATTTTCGACTCAATATTGTACTTAACTAATTGAATTTCTGAATTTAAGAAAATTTTCATTTTATATCAAAAAACACTTGACAAAGTCTTAGAATACAAAACCTTCGGTTTTGCTGCATTAGGGATGTGGAGGGCGCCGAAGGCGGTACGAGCTGGAGCGAGCGCCGTTATAATTGTTCAGCAATAGGATCGATTTGGTTAAGCGAAGTGCAGCGAAGTACGGGAGCGATAGCGGACCCCGGAACAAGCCCGACCCCGAGCGTTAGCGAGGGGGAATGCCCAAAAATAGTGAATAGTGAATAGTGAATAGTGAATAGTGAATAGTGAGGAAAAATTGTTAATTTTTAATTGTTAATTGTTAATTGTTAATTGTTAATTGTTAGATTATTTTTTATGGTTTCGATGAGTGTCAGTACTGTGGTTCTTCTTCTTACGGAGATAGGGATTAGGATTTCGTGGCCGAGGGTGTCTTTTCCCATATTGAGGGTATCTTTGTTGAATGATTGGATTTGAAATACGTTAACCACCTGTTGTCGGTTTACTTGTATGAAAAATTCTGTTGGCAAGCTATTGAGCATATCCTCCAATGAGCAATATTTGGAGTAGTGTTCATCATTTATTGTATTAATGAACACATAGTTACCGCTAACTGAGATCATTTTGATCTCTTTCACAAAAATGGAGAACCACTTGTCTTTTTTTTGTACCTGAATGGTTTCATTAGATGTTGTTTCCAGAATTTTTTCTATTGGATCATTCGATTTTTTAAGATCTTTTTTATAATGGAAAAACCGGTTCAATGCCACTTCTAACCGTTCTTTTTCAATTGGTTTTTCAATAAAATCGATCACCCCTTTGTCGATATACTGATATCCATTTAAAGCATACTTTTGTGCATGTGCCGTGATCATAATCGTTAAGGGTCTGTTTTGCATTTGATCCAGGAGTTCAAAACCATTGAGATAGGGCATATCAACATCAAGAAAAAGGAGATCTATTTGATTTTCATTAAGATAGTGCAATGCCACGAGTGGATCTGAGAAATGACCTTTAAAGAGTAGATCAGGACACGACTTTAAAAAATGATCCAAAATAAGATGGGTTGCTTTTTCATCATCCACAGAAATATATGTAAATTTGGTCTCCATTGCTTACAAAAATTGAAATGTTTCTAAGGTAGTATATTGCGGTCCGGAAGGCAATAATTTACTTCTAATCAAATCGATATGATCAATTTTTATGGTTTGAGGAATTATAGAATCTTGAAGAGTGGAGATCTGTTCTGTAAATTTTTTTTTATGATCAATCCTTTTGATTCTTCCAACAGTGAGGTGGGGAACAAAATTCCCGTAATTGGGTTCAAAACCGATCGATTTCAGTTTTGGTTCCAGGTGATCAAAAAGGGTTCTGAAGGGTTCAAAATGGGAGAATCCGAACCATAGGGTAGTTGGTGCATATCTGCTTCCAAAAACACCAATTTTATCAAGAAGTAATTCAAAAGGGACACTATTTGCACTTAGTTCTCTAAGAGTCTCTTTTAAAGAATCTAATCGAGAATCGGGGGTTTGTCCCAAAAAACGGAGGGTAAGGTGTTGCAGTTCCGGTTTGACCCATACTATTTGATCTCTTGCAAATTCTTTTTGAAGTTTGGAAATAATATCCGTAAAAGAGACAGATAATTGGACCGGAACTGCCACAAAGAGTCTTTTCATATCAGGAAACTCTTTCGTAAAATGTTTCCTGAACGAGTTGTAACGCATTAGAATACACTTTTTCGAGCTCGTATCTTTTAAGAAGGAGAAGATTCTTTTGGTCATCATAGAAATATTCCGTACGATGCGTAGGGGTTCCATTTTTATCCTGGTATTCAGAAAGGATCAACAGATCCCCATCATAAGCTTGAATGGTTTTTCTATAGTGGTCGAGATCTTCCCATTCGATTTCGATTTCCTGATTCTTATCATTGTATCTGATATATTGAGCAGCGATCAATTTATCTTTATAATTATAAATTAATTCTTTCACTTTGTTATTCTGATCATCATAGAAAAGTTCATAAGTTCTTCTATCCTTATCTTTCACCTCATCACGTACTGTTTTGATTAACAAGCCTTTATCATTATATTTAAAAGTTGTGATCACCTTTACATCATTGTACTCATCGTATTCAATCTCTTTGACTAACAAGTTTTTATCATATTGAAATTTCTTTTCGGTATAATCAAATTCATTTCCGAAGTAATGATCTATTTGGATCAACAGATCACCCTCATATTTATGTTTAGTGATATAAAGATCATCAGAATCTTCAAATTGTTCTGTTATTGAAACAATTTTACCATCTTCGTTGTATTGATATTCGATTTTTTGGACCAAATTCTGATCATAGTCAAACAGTTCTTCGAGAGACAATCTATTTTGATCTGAATAGGAGTAGAGTTCCTTTCCGAAGGCATTTAATTCTTCATCAAAAGTTTCCCGAGCGGACTCTTTCCCCTGTTCATTATAGGAAATAGATTGGATAAGAACTTTTTCAGTTTCAACTGCCATCTGTCCTGTTTCAGATGGTGCATAAGTGGTGTTGTAAATGTTTAATTTCATTGTAATAAATTGAATATTTTTTGAAGCTGCAAATATAAAAAAACTAATCCAATTGTGAAGCGATATATTCAGTCAGTAAGCCCAGGCAAGTAACATAGCTACCGAACTCATTATCATACCATCCCATAATTTTGGCATGAGTAACAGGGATGTTGAGATCTTGAAGATAATTGGTTTCAAGGGTATTTAATATTTCAGAAGGGATCTTCAGGAATCCTGTTCGGGTATGAATTTCCTGACCTTCAATCGTGATAGCAGCTGGTTTTCCAAGGAGATCCATACTTACATTTTGTTGCATGGAGAGGTGGAGTAATCCTTTATGATCTCCTTCAGAAGCTTTTCTATAGATCTCTCTAAGGTAATCGCCGTTTATATAAGGGATCCCGTTCTCGTTGAGTCTGGAGTTAAAAGTTATATTCAGTGCGATCAGAGAGACGGAAGTAGTAGGGATTCGGATTGAGTCTGCCATAAATCCAAAATGGGATATCTGAGGGATCACTTTTTCGAGTGTTTTAGCGGCACCTGTAGAAGAGAGTATGATATTGTTCAGCACAGATCTGTTTTTTCTCAGGTCAGATGTTCCGGAAGAGGGAACGCTATCCAGAACACTTTGTGTGTTTGTGGCTGCGTGCACAGTAGACAAAGAAGCAGTGAGCACGTTGCAGGTTTCTTTATCTTCTAGAAGAGGTTTAATCATATATGCTAACCCGGTAGTGGTGCAGCTTGCAGCGGAAACGACATGGTGTTTCATGGGGTCGAAAGAGGTATGATTAATTCCATAGATCAGTGTAGGAGCTGTCTCGGAATCGAAGTCAGCTTTTTTCACTTTAAAGGGGGCACTTGCGATCACTTTTTCTGCACCGGCAGCCAGGTGTCCCATGATGGAACCTTTTGGATCAGAATCGGGCACAGAAGGATCGAGGAATTTACCGGTGCAATCGACTACGACGCGCACGCCCTCTTTTTTCCAGTTTATTTTAGAGGGGTCTCTCTCTTTGTTTAAAATTTTTATTGGAAGACCATCAATCTCAATGATCTGATTATCATAATCACAAATCTGTACTGAACAACTTTTACCACACCTACCATATAGGAAGTGGCTTAAAGTACCGTAAGTTGAATCAGTAGAGATCGATTGTATTAAATCCTCCAGATTTTTACCAACCGATCTTCCCACATTGATCACAATCCCATCAAATTTGCGAGAAATCAAGTGATGCCATAAGGTCAGTTTCCCAATACGGCCCAATCCATTAATTCCTAATAGATTTTTTGAGTTTTGATTAATTACCATAATATAAAGATTTTTTAGTTAATTATTATTTTATGTTTGTTTAAGATTTTGTTCATTTAAAACTCTTCTGTTTTGGTAGGGTAGTTTCCTTTGTATATAATCCCATTTTTGCCATCGATAGCGATCGGGTCAAATAGATTGAAGATCACTCCATTGATAGTACATTTTTTTTCTTGTTCATACACGACCATATCGTTACAATTCAGCACGCACGTTTTGCCTAAAGTTCCGGCAGTAACGGCCGCATGCGAGGTTGCTCCACCTCTTTCAGTAACGAGTCCATCACATTCAAAGATGATTTCGATATCATCGGGAACGGTATCGGGTCTCACCAGAACTGTTTTTACGGAGGGGTTCTGATTTTTGATTTGAGCAATATCATTCAAATCAAACACAATAACTCCATTAAGAGCTTTGCTCCCAATACCGATACCGGTACTCACTTTCTTCATTTTCTTCTCCGGCAAATCAAAGATTTCAATTCTATTTTTGAAATGGAGGGACATATTTCTGGATTGGAGGATATAGAGGTCTTCCGGTTCTGCTGTTTCAAAGGTGAATTCGATTTCCTGATGGCTAAAACCGTTCACTTCAATCATTTTCTTAGCCACTTCGTAAAGTTTGTTATAGATTTTCGGGAAAGAACCCTCGAGAGAAACAGGTGATTTATAGCCCCCTTTTATTCGTTGTTTTTCACTGATTGGCAAAGTTTTCACCAATCCACCCACAATATCTTCCCCCTGACTCAGGAAGGAGAAGTCACCGGTAAGATTGATGGTATCATCCGTATCTTGTTCATCGCGGGTAAAAACCACTCCTGACCCCGATTCATTATGTAAATTACCGAGAACCATTTTTTGAATGGTAACGGCAGTACCCCATTCGTCTGCAATATGCATATGATTTCGATACGCTTTTGCTCTTGGGGTATTCCATGAGTTAAAAACGGAAATAATCGCATTTTTCAACTGTTTAAAAGGATCCTCTTCAAAATAGATATCATTTTTGGATAACAGTTTTTTATATTCAAAGGCGATCTCCCTCATGACGGAGGGTGTAAATTCGATTTTTTGAGTAACCTGGTATTTTTTCTTATAATTCACGATGATCTGGTCAAACTGATCCCGTTCCAGGCCATAAGACATTCCCCAGGTTTGGATCAGGCGGCGGTAGCAATCCCAGGAAGTCCATCCAAAATTATCGATTTTACTCAACTCCTCTGTAATTTGATCGTTCAACCCTACGTTTAGAAAAGTATTCATAGCGCCGGGCATAGAGATCGCTGATCCGGAACGGACACTGATCAACAAAGGGTTGGAAGAGTTGCCGAACTGTTTTCCGGTCATCAGTTCCAGTTGATGCAAATGGGCTTTCACCATCCGATCGATCCCCTGATTCAAAGAGTCCACTTTTAAGATCTCATCTATTCTCCTGAAAATCTCGGTAGTGATTACAAAACCGGGTGGTACAGGATATCCATCCAGATATAATATTTTCAGATAGTAGGCTTTATTTCCTAAAAAAACCTGATTATCAATATTTTGTGTTTTGGCATATAGTGGACTGATGGTTAATTCCTGATCATAAGTCATGATATTTTTCGCCTCCTCTTCCGTGAGACAGTTCATTTGTTTTCTTAAATTGGTCAGGATGTCTCCAATAAAATGATCCAACTGTTGCATAATAAAAGAGGCAGATATTGTTTCCCTATAGAACACTTCAGATCTCTGAGCAATAAGCTTTGTAAGTTTGTTTTTATCTGTTTTCTGTTCATCCGTTAAATGTTGCGAGATAATGGTAGGGAGTAATTGTTCGTATGGATGAATAAAAAAAGTGTTGGTGATCTCTTTGACATTTGCCTCCATAAACTGAAAAATATTGATATATTGTGGCAAAGTAAAACAGCCTGAAGTTAAGCTAAACTGCAACATTTTCAGATTTGAATTGAAGCTTTTAAACAAAATGCCATCCCGGCGTAACCCTTCCTGAATCAGTTGGATCACATCATGAATCTCTTTTATGGTTTTGATGGTAAAATATTCTACATTGATTTCTGAAATGATTCTTCTAAGATAGTGAGCGGCAATCATTTCGAGTCGGAAAGTAAGTCCTAATGCATCAAATTTGGGTTCTTTATAATAACCGTACATGGAAGGGATTCCAAAAGCAATATGTCGTTTATAAAACACATTTTCCATCCCTTCTGACACATTTGGGTCAAAAATGATATCACTCAACTTATTCATCATGAAGTAGATATGTTTTAAAGTCTTGACATCATTTTTCTTTTTGATCAACTGCCCCAATACATCAATATCCTCTTTTGCAATAAAGGTATACCGGTTTAAAATCAAGGTAATATCGGTACTGGTGAAGATATATTTCTCTTTCAGCAGTTGGTACAACTCAATGATCAATTTCACTCTTTCCACATCAATAGCAGACTCATGATCCACTTTGGAAACCATTTCATGAACTTCCTGTTTGTTCTTTTCGATCAATTCTTCGAGGGAGCAATGGTTGATATCACAAGTTTTAACGAGGAGGTCATGAACTCCTTTAACAAAGATTCCATCCACATCGATACGGTCAAACACATTTTGAGGCACCACTTTAGAGATCCAAACTTTGTTCAGATCAAACCAGAAACGCATAATATCAACAATAATCTGAATATGGGAGTTATTACCTTCCGTATGGATCTGTTTTCTTAAAAAATGGATTAAGATATCGCTACGGTGGGTAATCTCATCCAGTTTTGTAGATACATCTCTCAATAAGCCTTCAGCTCCGATCTCATTAAAATAGACCGGAAAGATACCGGCGAGTTGTTTGATCTGTTTAAAAATGGGAGAAATATTGGAATTGAGGAGTTTAGAAATATCTTTTTGAAAAAAATCGGTATCAAAGATAAAGATTCCTCCAATTCTGAGATTGATGATTAAAGCGGATAAAAGCCTCTTCATGGTTTCCGGGCTGTACTCAATCAATGCCAGCCACACTCTGATATTCTTGATATGACAGGGATTCACTTTCAGTTCCCAGTCGTTGGTCATATAGGTGATTCCCGGATTAACAAAGCCAAACTGGATCACCTGATTTTCAAAATAGTGGATCAGGTGAACATTTTTGGTATTGATGATCTCTTTTCCCAGGGTAAGAACAGAGTCCAGAATCATATTCAGATAGGTGCTTTTAAATTCTTTAAACTGCAGAAAAAGAGCATCAATTGAGGCAATTGTCTCCTTTTCGTTCAATTCTGTACTGATTTTTTTAATAATCTTATTGAGTTCAATCAGGATATACTCTCTATGGTAAATGGTTCCCGGCAGATGCAACAAATAAAAAATATACAGAAACTGCTCTGAAGCTTTTTCAAAAACAGCAATCCGCTCTTTCAGGGCATCAATCACTTCGGAAACGGTAAATGAAGATTCACACAATGTGGCCCAGGCATCAGCTTTTTGTACTTTATCTATATAGTATCC
>JAEWUL010000060.1 GCA_023459435.1 Bacteroidota bacterium | reverse complement strand
ACACCAGCCTTTTTTGCACCATTGGAAGAGCAGTTTGTTCAATTTTTAAAAGAAAATAATCATAATCCTAAGTCTGAATTTCCGATCCCTGCTGTTGTAGATCAGTTTATCACTTCCGGAAAAGCTGTTGTTAAAGTCTTGACATGTGATGCCTCCTGGTTTGGAGTGACCTATCAAGAGGATAAACCTTACGTGATGCAAAAATTGAGAGAACTGTAATGCGCTATTTCGTTCATTTGGCATTTAACGGAACCCCATTTGTCGGATGGCAAGTTCAACCAAACGGAACTTCTGTTCAGGGAGTTCTGGAACATACTATGACTTTGATTTTTAAAGAAAAAATTGAACTTACCGGTTGTGGTCGTACAGATACAGGTGTTCATGCCAAAAACTTTTATGCACATTTTAATCTTACCCAATCTTATTCGAAAGAGTCATTACAATCGATTAAGTATAAGTTAAACTCCTTTTTACCTAAAGAGATTGTGCTATATTCCATTTTTCCTGTTCTTGATGATTTACATGCACGTTTCAGTGCTATTGATAGAACTTACAGATATTATATAGATATCGAAAAAAACCCCTTTTCTTTTCCTTACGCATTTCGGGTTTTTGAACCATTGAATTTGGAAGCTATGAATAAAGCAGCACAATATATTCTTGAATGTAAAGACTTTACGAGTTTTTCCAAATTGCATACACAGGTTAATAATAACTTGTGTACAGTCACAGAAGCATTTTGGGAGCAGAAGGATCATCAACTGATTTTTACCATCACTGCAAACAGGTTTTTAAGAAATATGGTAAGAGCTATTGTAGGAACTCTATTGTTAGTTGGAAGTGAAAAGATTGATTTAGAACAATTTTTAGAGATTATTCGAGCTCATGATCGTTCCAAAGCGGGCACTTCTGTACCTGCGTATGCACTATTTTTAGAAAATGTTCGTTATAAATTCTGATTTATACCCCATAAAATTGAATTTTTTTCATGAAAAATTATTTTTACTTCATTGTCTTTTCACTCCTATACGTTATGTTCACATCTTGTGACCCCACAACGAATGATGATGTTTCTTTACAGTTTTCTGTTGATCAGGTTACTTTTGATACGGTATTCACAACGGTAGGGTCAACCGTTAAAACGTTCACAGTTCATAATAAAACGAGCTCTGATATCACTACCGATATTCGGTTAGCCAGTGGCTCCCAATCTTATTACAGTATCAATGTTGATGGCGTTGCCGGTGTCAGTTTTGACGATGTTGAGATTCCAGCACATGATAGTATTTTCGTATTTGTAAAAGTCACAATAAACCCTGGAAATCAAAACACCCCGTTTCTTGTAACTGATTCTATTGAGTTTAAAACCGGAAAGATGCAACAATCTGTAAATTTAGTCGCTTATGGACAGGATGCCCATTTTATTGTTGCAGACTCAGGCCCTTCCAATTTGCGTTATAAAATTGTAGCAGGAGCAAATGAAACGACAGTCTGGACAAATGAAAAACCTTACGTAGTGTATGGATGGGCAGTAGTTGATTCATTAGGAACACTTCAGATTGAACCCGGGACAAAAATATATTTTCACGCCAATTCCGGTTTGTGGGTTTATCGTTATGGCCATTTACAAGCTATTGGGAATAAAGAGAATCCGATCTTTTTCAGAAGTGATCGGTTGGATGAATGGTTTGATTCCGACTTCACACAATGGAATCGAATCTGGATCATGGAGGGTAATAAAGAGAATATCATGGATTATTGTGTTGTAACCAATTCATTTGTTGGGATCCAGATGGAAGCTTTCACAGAATATACCGGAAACAAAACCATTATCAAAAATTCGATCATCAAAAATAACCAGAACAGTTCAATCATTGCCAGATGGGCCGATTTTGAGATGACCAACTGTGTGGTAACCAGTAGCGGTGGGTGTGGTTTACAACTCGAAGTAGGGGAGTGGAGTATTAAAAATTCTACAATCGCCAATTATGCCGCTATAGGAAGAGATACAACAACACCTGTTGTCATGGTTAGTAACAAAAGCTTCTTTGATCAAAGCTCCTTCCATTCCACTGCTACATTTGAAAATACAATTATATATGGTAACTATACCAGAGAATTGGTGGAGTATAAAACCTCCACCCATACATTAACAACCAGTTATCAGAATTGTTTGATAAAAACGAATCAGACATTGCCCACATTTGTATCATGTATCCGAAATCAGGATCCGCAATTTGTAGATAAATCGAAACTCGATTTCAGGTTAAAAAGTACTTCACCAGCCATAAATGCCGGTTTTCAGAATGGGGTTCTTTTAGATATAATAGGCAATCCCAGGACAGGAAATCCTGATATAGGTGCTTATGAGTTTGTGAATTAATGGATCTTTAAGTTACAATTCAAAGTATTAATATTACAAATTATTTTCTTGAAAGTAGATCGCTATCAAATTGGCTGCACGTTGTTGTTCCGATAAAGTGTGGATACAGATCGATTTAAATATTTGTTTTTCATAAAAGCTTTTAATTCAATTAGATTCATTATAAATTTTCCACACTTTCCCGTAACATCTGTTTTCCTCCATCAGAAAGCGCTCCCCAAAATCAAAACCGCAGATTTTATTCACATTGGGCCCGAAAATAACCCCGAGCAATGCAATGGGGCATTTCATTTTTAA
>JAEWUL010000059.1 GCA_023459435.1 Bacteroidota bacterium | reverse complement strand
AAAAAGGCATTATACAGTTCACGGTAAGCATTTTCTGTATTGGGTACCTTTTTTATAGCTTCATCATACACTTCATATGCATCTTTATTTTTTCCAGAGATTTCGTAGACGTATCCCAAATCAATCTTATATCTTTGTAAAGTGGGGTAGGCTTTTTGTTGTTTTTTGACTACTCTTTCCAGATCTTTATATTCCTGAAGTTCAAGTAGGGTTCTGTAGTAGTAGAAATAGATATAGGTATCCTGTTTTTTATCATAGATTTTCTGAAAAAGTTCTTTTGCTTTTTCATATTCTCCATTTTGATAAAACTGGATAGCGAGTTTTTCATCCGGATTATTTTGAGCACAAAGAGGATTCACAACCCATAAAATGAGGAATAGTGTACACAAAAGCACACAAATTCTTATTGGAGATAATGGGAAGGTGTTTTTAAGAGACATGATCAGGGATTAGTCAATGAGGTCAAATCCGGTATATTTTCTAAGCACTTCAGGGACAACAATCCCTTTATCGGTTTGATTATTTTCGATGAGGGCTGCCATGATCCGTGGTAAAGCGAGTGCGCTACCGTTTAGGGTATGAGCTAAGCGTGTTTTTCCGGTAATTTCATCTTTAAAGCGGAGTTTCATCCTATTGGCCTGAAACGATTCAAAATTAGATACGGAACTCACTTCAAGCCATTTTTGTTGGGCTTTAGAGTAGACTTCCATATCAAAAGTTAAGGCAGAAGTAAAGCTCATATCGCCCCCACACAAGCGAAGGACGCGGAATGGCAATCCCAACTGACGAAGGAGACCCATGACGTAATGTTTCATTTCCTCGAGGGTTTGGTATGATCTATCTGGATGTTGAATCTGAACGATTTCCACTTTATCAAACTGGTGAAGTCGATTTAGTCCTCGAACATCTTTGCCGTAAGATCCAGCTTCACGGCGGAAACAAGCTGAATAAGCACAATTTTTGATGGGGAAGTCAGATTCTTTCAGAATCACATCTCTATAGATATTTGTAACAGGCACTTCTGCAGTAGGAATGAGATAGAAATCATCGATAGTAGCGTGATACATTTGACCATCTTTATCGGGAAGCTGACCGGTAGCATAGGCTGAATCCTTGTTCACCATATAAGGGGGTTGCATTTCAGTATAATTAGCAGCAGTAGCAGAATCCAGGAAGAAATTGATCAAAGCACGTTGGAGACGAGCCCCTTTTCCTTTGTAAACGGGGAATCCTGCACCCGTAATTTTGGTACCCAATTCAAAATCGATAATATCGAATTTTTTCACTAAATCCCAGTGAGGGACTGCAGACTCATCCATATTGGAAGCATCACCTTCCTGATGAATGATTTCGTTATCGTTGGCACCGAATCCTTTAGGGACAGATTCGTGAGGTAAGTTTGGCAGCTGCACCAGGAGATCTGAGATCTCTTGTTCTTTCACACTTAGTACCTCCTGATCATTTTTCTCGGCTATTTTTAGTGCTGCTATTTGATCTTTAAGGGGAGCAGCTTCAGAAGCTTTTCCTGACTTAAAGAGGATTCCAATATCCTTTGACAGTTTGTTTTGTTCCATCAGATTGGAATCTAACGCTTTTTTTAATTGTCTGATTTCAGTATCAAAATTTAAAATTTTAGTGATGGTTTCGTGGGCATCCACATTTTTGATTTGGAGTCTATCGACTACAAAGGGAGCATTTTCACGGATCGTTTGTATCTGTAACATTGTATGATAAATTAAAAGACAAAAATACTAAAAAAAAGCGAAGGAAATTTTAGAAGCCCACATTGGTTGTTAACATTTCCCCTCTAGGGTTTTTAATTGCATAGCGGGAAAACTTTTCATCTGCTTCAAAACCGTCCCCTTTATTGATGGTTCCATCCGCTTTAATTTGTGTTACTTCCACTTCAGAATAGATTCTTTTGTTCAGTTTATCCCAAATAATTTGCTCTGTTTTGATAGATTCATGTTTAATCAGATCGGTGATTACTACATTTTTTGAGGCTTCCATTCTTTGAGTATAATCTTCACTGATGGCATAATCTGCAGTTAAAACGGATTGTTTTTCTCCGTTGCTATATGAGGTTATTTTAATCCCTTTTGGGAAATCCATATAAGGATTTGGGCCTCCGTATTTATTCATGTAAGGAGCGAATAATGTAAAGCTCACTTTTCCTGAATCGCTGATGATGATTTCGATATTGGTAGCAGATTCATCGGGGAATTTTCCGTCAAACTCAAGAGGTTTATTCTTTTCATAGTCATTTTTGGAACAAGCTATAAAAAATGTCACTCCAATCATAATCAGAGTGACATTTAATATTTTTTTGAATTTCATTATGTTCAGGAATAGCAGGATTATCTAACGGTAGTAGATTCGTTGATCCAACATCCGACTCTATAGGAATCCCCGTTATTTAAACCTCTCACAAATTTATCATTTTGCGTTGGATAAACGAGTCTGGATTTACGAGTATTTACATCATTTGTAAGAGATGGGTCAATAGAGAGGGCTTTATTGTATTTGTCAAGAGCAGCCCAGCTGTTTGCATTAGGTAATGCGTCACCACCTGAGCATCTGGATCCGGAAGCTGCGTATAAATCTCCGATTAAAATATATGCTTTTGCAAAGTTTGGATTATATTTAATCGCTTGATTAGCAGCATTTCTGGATTCTGAATATTTTTGTTGAATCATATAAACATTTCCGATCATAAACTGAACGTTGGCTTTTTCATTATTGGTTTCGTACAATGAATCAGCTTCATGGAAAAATAGCAATGCTTTATTAAAATCATCGTCTGTTAAGTTTTCTTTTTGAAGGGTGTAATTCCCCATTAGGAAGGCAGTAAAAGCACTGGGTTCTGCTCTGTGAACGATCTCAAGACCTTCAACAAAGACAGGATTTATTTTTGGACAATCCTTAGCATTTTGGAATAGTTTCAACATTTTTTTTAGAGCAGGAATATTATCTTTGATAGAAGGCATTCTTTTAGAATACACGTCAATCAACACGTTACAAGGAGCATATGGGCTGAATGATGCTTCAATATTAGACAAAGTTCTTTGGTAAGTATTAATAAAAAGGTTGGCTCTTGCGGTATCTCTTTGAAGAAGAGCCAGTGTTTTATTATACTCTTCAGGAGTGATCAAATCTGCATCCATTCTTTGTTGCAGATTTTCGAGGTTAGAAACTTGTTTATCAATTCTTTTATAGGTTTCAATCATTCCTATTTCGATGTAACTGGTAGCTCTTTCGTATGCATCAATCAGGATAGTAGTATCTTGTTGCATTTTAACCATTTGGATTGCTACTTTAAAATAGATATCCCAAACGCTTGGTTGTGTTTTCTCCTTTTCCAATTCTACAGATTGAACGAACAAGTTGTAAGCATTTTTAAACTCTTTTCTATCATCTGCTGATAAAAACTCAGGGGTTCTGTATCTGATTGTGTTTAAAGCAATGAAACCCAATCCGCTTCCTTCAGAAAATTTTTCAGGGAAGTATAGGCTTCTTGCCTGGTAACTCCATAATAATGAATCTACTAAAAGTTGTTTTCTGGTAGAGTCATCTCCTTCTTCTTTAATCAAATAGTCAAACATTGTTTGACTATAAGCAAAAATACCATCCCAGGAACAAGGGCAATTTTGCACTAAATATTGCCAGTTCTGATAGGCTTCTTTATAATTTTTTTGGTTATAAAATGTTTGAAAATAGGTGATTCTTTCTAAACTTAAAAGGGAATCTTCTGGAGTTGCACCATATTTGTAAGGGCAGTTTGGATTTTGTGCTTTGAGTCCAAATAATGTGATTGTAAGGACAATAAGTAATACTAATCTTTTCATTTATTTTTTTACTTTTTTATTATTGATTTGGTAATATGAACGATAATAATTTATTTTTATTATATGTTAATCCAATTTCACTCTTTGATACCATCTTTCATGAAGAACAAAATTGAGAGAAACCCGTAGGATATTTTCATCAATCAACCCATTTGTTAATGTTCCCATTTTCCCATACTCCAGTAAAATATTGATTGAAGATTTGGTATTAAATGTTCTTAAAGGGAATCCGGCACCCACAGAGAAGACAAAATCTGAAATAGGTGTATTTTTCACGACCATATATCCAGAGGAATAGCGAAAACCGGCACGATAATTAATTTTTTTGAAATATTTTGTGGATTTGGAATCTGGAATATATTGAAACCCAATGGATGATATATAGTTGTCTTTTAGTGTATCCGAAATTCCTGTTCCTGAAAATCTGCTCCAGTTTTGGAAAGTAAAATCACCGGAAACCAAGTATTTATCTTTAAAAGCATATGAAAATCCCAGGCCGATAT
>JAEWUL010000058.1 GCA_023459435.1 Bacteroidota bacterium | reverse complement strand
CCTTTTGTACATTTGTTTTCCACAATTATATACCCCTTATCACTTAAAGAATATTCCGCCGTTACACAACTGCAATCTTTTTGAAATGATTGAGGAATAGTTGCAATTTCATACCATTTTCCTAAGTATTGATTAAGGTCAACTTGGGGTACGGTTTTTACGTTAGTTTCTTGAGAACATGCGCTAAAGAATAAGGATGTGAACATCATAATCAGCATTATTGGTTTTGTTTTCATCATAATTTGATTTTAGAATGATGTCGCAAATATAAGTATTTTTTAAATATTCTATGATATTCATATTAAAAAGGGACCAAATTAAAAAGAGAGGCCCTATTTTCTAAAATCAGCAATCTCCTTCATTGCCAAAATTGCCGCATCAATATCAGATTCAGTCGTGAAAGGCCCGATACTTAACCTAACAGTTCCGTGTATCTGATCTGTACCCAGATGTTGATGTACAAAAGGGGCACATTGAAGTCCTGTTCTACAAGCGATATTATAGTCTACATCGAGCATTGTTCCTACATCACCCGATTCAAAACCGTTCACATTGAGGCTCAATACAGGGTTTTTGTTCTCTCTGTTTACAGCACAATAGGTCGTAATGTTATCAATTTTCTGAATTTCTGATCGCATTTTATCCCATAAATCCATCTCTTTTCTATGGATATTCTCAATTCCTTGTTCCGTAATCCATTTTACCCCTGCATGAAGTCCGGCAACACCGAGTAAATTTAATGTTCCACACTCAAGTCTGTATGGAAATTCCGTTAAATGAGATCTTTGAGCAGAACGAACACCGGTACCACCAAAACGGGTTGATCTTACCGGAATATCCTTCATCACATAAGAACCCCCAATTCCGGTTGGTCCCATTAAACATTTGTGTCCGGTAAAAACAAAAGCATCAATCCCCATGGCTTGCATATCCACTTTTACTGCTCCGGCACTCTGACTCCCATCCACAATAAACAAAACCCCGGCTTCTTTACATATTTTTCCAACTTCACCAACAGGTTGTACTGTGCCTAATACATTAGAACAATGTGTCATCACAACCATTCTAGTGTTTTTTCTAATCCTTTTTTTAATATCTTCAGGATCGACATACCCCGTGATCTTATCGAACGGAACATAATCCACTTCAATCATACCATCCTGTTCCAAATGGTATAAAGGCCTTAATACAGAATTGTGTTCCAGCATCGTTGAGATCACATGATCCCCTTTTTGAGCCAATCCGTTGATAATCATATTCAATGAATCACTCGCATTGTAGCTGAAAGTGAGACGGTTGAAATCACCATCACCATTAAACAACTCCATCAACATCCTTCTGGTTTGTGTTACCATCTCTTCTGTTTCAATCGCAGCGTCAAACCCGGTTCTTCCTGGACTAACCCCTTTGGTTTTATAGAAGTTACACATAAAATCATAAACCGAATCCGGTTTAGGGAATGATGTCGCAGAATTGTCTAAATATATTAAATTGTTCATATCGGTATGTTTTTTTTAATTTTTTCTATTCCATAACTAATGCATCAGCAACAATCTCTGCTAATGTTTTGATTTGTACGTTCAGTTTATAATGAGCATTGAGCTGCATGAGTTGATCTACACAATTGTGACAAGGAGTGACCACAATTTTGGCCCCAGTGTTTCTAATTTGATCCGCTTTTAGTTTTCCAATACTCATTCTCCGTTCATTATACTCACTCATGGCCAACTGACCACCCCCACCACCACAGCAGTAATTGTCGATTCCGTAAGGAGTCATCTCAACAAAGTCTGACACACATTGTGATAAAACATACCGTTGTTCGTTTACTATCCCTCCGTTACGAACCAAATTACAAGGGTCATGAAGGGTCACTTTTTGTTTGATGATGGTTTTATCCACCTTAATCCTTCCAGTTTGGATATACTCAGCTAAAAGCTCCACAGAGGTTCTGATTTTAAAATCGAAATGTAATTTCAAATAGTTGGGAGCTTCCCATCTGAAAGCTCTGTCTCCATGACCACATTCTGCTAGAATCAACTCTTTTGCATCTAGATTATGAACTTCATCGACCATTCGATTGGCAATGATTCTTGCTTCATCTAAATTACCAGAAAAAAAGGCATAGTTGGTCACATCATACATGTGAGTTGAGAGGGTCCAGCTCTCTTTTGCTGCATAAAAAACTTTAGCCATGGCAGAGATTGAGAGAGGGAAAAACTTCGGTTCTCTAGGATTTAGGGTGTACATAATCTCTTTTCCAGACTGATTCAAAGGGATTGTTGCATTAGGGTCGTTCACCTCATCTTGCAGATCCTCCTCTAACCATTGAAGGGTATCCACAAACTCATCGGTGGTGATTCCCATGTTATTTCCCGTGTTAAGAGCAGCATTTACCGTTGATTGGAGTGTTGCGGGTACCAGCCCCATTTCAGATAACATCATCCTTCCGGTACGAACCAGAAAAGCAATATCTAATCCGATGGAACAGTGTATGTTGCAACGACTACACATGGTGCAGGCACCATAAAATTTGTCGATTAATTCTGGAACCAACTCTTCATTAAGATCGGTGGCTCCGGTTAAATATGGAAAATTTTTTCCTAAAAAAGTGTGATATCTTTTGTATATAGAAACAATCAGATCCACTTTTTTGGCCGGTGTAAGGGTAGGATCTTTTTCTGCTAAATAATAGATACAACTGGTTGAGCATAAACCGCAATGCACACAACTATTGAGATGTGTGATCAGTTTACTATCATCCAGTTTTTGAAGTATTGCTAACCCTTTTTCAAGTTGTTTTGGTGAAATAGTGCTCATAAACTAATTGTTTTTGGGAGGCCATGTTCCTCTCCAACCATAAAAAAATCCTAAATGATACCTTGCTGCAAAAAAGTAAACTACGTGTTTCAGTTTTCCAAAAGGGAGATAAAAAAGCAATAAACTAACGAAAACGAAATAGATTTCATGGATCTCAAAATGGAGCATCAAAACCGTTAGAATTTGAAAAGTGGTTACCAAGAAATTTGAAATATAATCATCCGGATTGGAGATCTGTTGTTGCACTTTACTAAAGATTCTTGCAACCAAAATATATAATCCACAAATGGAAGTAACCGATAATAAACCTGTTAACAACCAGATCATAATGGATACGTTAAAATAGATTCCTATAAGAT
>JAEWUL010000057.1 GCA_023459435.1 Bacteroidota bacterium | reverse complement strand
GCTTTGAGGAGGTCTGCATTTTTTGAATTCGCAAAGAATCCTAAATTATTTTCCCATAATGCGATATCATCTTTTAATTGTTGCAGTTTATTGGATAAGAATCTTCTTTCTTTATCCAAAATTTTATCTGCATTCGGATTATTGAGAATATGATCCAGTTTAGATTTGAAGTTTCCTTTTTTCACATCTTCCATAGACATTTTCAGATCTGAAAAGCGTTTGTTAACGGCAGATCTAAACTCTTCATAAACACGATCTTTATCTTTGATAGGCACGTGACCCAATTCAAGAAATTCTCTTTGAAAAGCCTTCATCACTTCCAGGTTCTCATTTTTATCCTCTGTAAACTGGTGTTCCAGAATTCGTTTAATCACTTCCTCTTTTTTAGCTAGGTTTTCAGCTTCAATAGATTTTGCATTAGAGAAATAGTATGATTTGGCTTCAAAGAACTTATCGCAGGCAGCTCTAAATCTTTTCCAGATGGCATCTGAGTGTCTTTTTGGAGTAGCTCCGATCTCTTTCCACTCTTTTTGAAGTTTGATCATATCATCAGTAGCCTGTTTCCAGTCGGTTCTGTTTGCAATAGCTTCTGCCTGGATTGCCAGATTCAGTTTCAGGTTATAATTTTGGATCTGTACATCTTTAATTTTTTGGAAATACTCTTTTTTAGTTTGGAAAAAGGAATCCAACACTGATTTAAAACGGGTCCAGATCTCATCATTCAGTTTATTGGGAGCATGACCTAACGATTTCCACATTTTAAGAAGTTCTGTCAGTTTATCACTAACTGCATTCATCTCTTTAACGGAGTTTGCAGGGGTAGCGATCAGTTCTTCAGCTTGTTCACAAAGGACAACTTTCGCATTATAGTTATTTTGTTGTTCGGTAAAGATGACATCATAATATTCTCTTCTTCTTTGATTTACCTGAGAAGAAGCGTTTTTAAAACGTTCCCATACTTCATCTTTTTTATCATCAGGAACAGGGCCAATCTCCTTCCACTCATCGTGAAGTTGTTGAAGTTGTTTGAAAGATTTATTGATTGATTCCTGAAGGATTAAAGATTCTGCGGTTTCACACAATTTGATTTTCAATTCCAAATTCTTTCTAAGGTCTAGAGTTCTTAGTTCCTTATTGATTCTAAGGATATCGAAGAATTTTTCCACTTGAAAATGGTAGTTTTGCCATAAGTTTGTAGATTCACTCTGAGGGACAGGGCCTACTTCTCTCCATTTTTCCTGAAACTCTTTAAATTTATCGTTTAATACTTTGAGATTGGTTTCGTTTTCAATCAATTCTCTAAGGCCATCAATAATACTATTTTTAGCTTCAAGGTTTTTGATTTTTTGAGCTTCCAGATTCTCAACATATCTGTTTTTATTGCTTTTAAATATTTGTAATGCCTTATTGAAATGGTGTTCCAGTTCAGAAGGTTCATAAATAAATTCCTCTTTATTTCCACCCTCTTCGATAAAAGCATCCAGTTTTTGTTTTTTAAGCTCCTTAATTTTATCCAGTACTAAAGCTTTTAAAACACCAACACGAATTTTAATTTTATTGATATTTTCTTCACTAACAAGATTCTGCAACTCTTTAATCAGTTCATCAAAACCGAGAGGAGCATATAATTTTTCAATCTCTTCCAAAGTGAGGATCTCTCTTTCCTGATTATTAGAATCATCCTCTTCATCTTCTTCATCCTCAGGAGATTGAGTTTGTTCAATATCATCCATCATTTGATTCACGGATATTGATTCAGTAGAAGGCTTTGACACTTCAAGATTTGTTTCAGGAGTAGTGATTTCGACGGTAGGTATTGTCACTTCAGAAGCAACTTGTTCCACTACTTGTTCCACTTCAATTTGGGTTTGTTCCGTTACCGGAGTTTGTTCTGCATCAGCAATACAATGGCCTTCTTGAGAAGTGCCGGAGTTCACCTCAGGAATTTGGTTTTCACCATTTTCAGGGTGGAGAAGATCTTTTGATTCCATAAAATAAAATAGTAATAGTTAAATTAAATTAAAAATAGGTTTTATCTAAAAAGTGTGCAAAGATAAGAAAAAATCTCATATCTAAATCGAAGAAATAAGATCTCTTTTTACGATGTCAATTGTATTAAATTCAAAAGTTTAGCGGAAGTGTTCTGCAATTCTTTTCATTTCAGGCTGAACAGGATTTCCTTCGTACAAGATGCCGTATATGGTTTCAACAATGGGAATGGATACATTATATTGTTTATTGATTTCATGAATACATCTACAGGAATAAAACCCTTCTGCAATCATTTTCATTTCCAGTTGAGCTAATTTAGGGGTTAGACCTTGTCCGATCATTTTACCGAACATTCTGTTACGACTATATTGGGAGTAGCATGTAACGAGCAAATCACCAAGATAGACTGACTCGGAGATTCTACGGGCATCATCCGGATAGAGTTCCTGAACAAAGTTTTTCATTTCTTTGACACAATTGGCGATATAGGCGGCGAGGAAATTATCACCCAATCCCAATCCGTTATAGATCCCTGCGCCTAATGCATAAATATTTTTCAATACGACTGCCAGTTCAATTCCCATGATATCTAAAGAAACGGAAGTGCGGACATATCTGTTCGAGAACAGTTTAGCAACTGTTTCCGCGAGTTCCTGGTTTATGGAAGCAGCCGTAAGGAATGTAAAACGTTCCTGTGCAATCTCTTCTGCATGAGACGGGCCCGTAATCAAAGCCATATTTTGAATAGGGATATCAAACTTAACTTTTAGAAAATCGGTAATTAGCTGCATTGTTTCAGGCACAATCCCTTTTACGGCCGTTACAATTTTCTTTTTTCTCAAATGAGCTTTAGATAAGGAAGAGAGTGTATCTGCCAGAAAGGCTGATGGAGTAACAATCACTACATAATCGGCTTTAGAGATCGCTCTTTTAAGATTTGTTGTGACTTTTACATCCCTTGGATTGATCTCTACAGAACTTAGATATAACGGGTTGTGACCAAATTTATTTACAGACTCCTCGATTTCAGTTTCTCGAACCCACCAATGAATATGTTTCAGGTTTGATGACAAAATTTTGACAATTGCTGTAGCCCAACTACCTCCACCGATAACAGCCACACGATATCCAAATCGTGATTTTTTTCTACGTAACTGGGGAGTTTCCTCCCCTACATGTATGAT
>JAEWUL010000056.1 GCA_023459435.1 Bacteroidota bacterium | reverse complement strand
ATCCAGATCATCATCCGCATCTAGGAGCATTGCGGCACCCAAAGGCAACTCAAAACTACCGGGAACATTGTGAACCGTAATATTGGATTCGGTTACCCCATGTTCCAATAAAGACTCGATAGCACCCTGTTTTAGCGCATCGGTAACGGTTGGATTCCATTCACTCACAACAATCCCTATTTTATATTTATGTGCTTTGGGAAATGCTGCAGAATGTTCAGAAAGATTTGATTTTTTCATTATTTACCTATTTTGGCTTTTGCACGATCCACAAAACGGGAAACTCCCATTTTGGTATACTGATCGTAAAAATCATTTTCAATAGTGTTATATAAATCAATCGCTTTTTGCCATTGTTCATCTCTTTCGTACATTTGTCCTAATTTGAACAGATTGATCGGTGTAAAATAGGGGTCTTCATCTCCATCAACCGCTTTTTCATAATAAGAGATTGCTTTTTTGGTGTCACCCATATCATCATAAAGGTCTCCAATGATTGCTTGACAAGCATACCAAAGAACATCCTCTTTATGTTTGAATTTTAGTAGATAATTGAGGGCTTCCTCTTTATCGTTGAGTTTTAAATACGAAATACCGGCATAATAGTTTGCTGTATTAGCCGTTTTGGTTAAGCGATACCCTTTCGCAATGGTAAGAAATCCATCCATCTCTTCGTCACCTTCCAGTGCAATTAAAACAGATGCTGAATCACCTGCCATCATTTTTTCGATGGGTTTTAGGATCAACATGGAAGCTTTTTCAGATTTTGGTGCTAAATAAAATTTATTAAAAGCTAAAATAGCAGAAATTACGATTAAAATCCCAATGATTACACCATAAATAATTTTGTTGTATGTATTAAAGAATTCAATTGTTTTTGTAATAAAGTTTTGTTTTTTGGGAGTTATGCTCTCTTTTTTAGCACCTATTTTTTCCTTGTTTGTCATATTCTTAAATATTTAAAATTTTCGAGCGGCAAAAATAACAATAATTTTCTAATTATGGTATATAAATTTAATAATAATAGATTGAAGTTGTTTTTCTACTCTGGTTCCTTATTTTTGGTATGGTTTATTGAGTTCAAACAACACCTGATCTGTAATCTCTTTGGATGGATCGGCATGCATTAAAAAAGGGCTGTTTGCCTGATAAGTAATCACAAAGGAGGCGTTTCTTTCGAGATTAATCCTTTTGATTACCATTTGCAAAGAGTCATAAATCTGTATTAAAGCAGTAGTTTGTCTGTTTTGGAGGTCATTAAAAACTTTCTCTTTTTCAGCATTGATTATGGCATACTCCTGTTCGAGTTGCATTTGCGCATTTTCGATCTGTACCTGAGTTAAGATCCCTTTTTGATAGTTTTCCTGGAATTGTGCATATTTCTTTTTAAACGACTCCTCTTTATTTTGGAAGATAGTTTCCTGTTTTCTGGTTTCGGCCTCAATATCACCGGTTAAAATCTTAACGAGTTCATAATTGGCATTTATTGTATCCAGGTTGATATAAACAATCTCACCTGATCCCGGTTTTCCATCAAACTCTTTTGGAACAAAAACCTCTTGCTTAGGGGTCAGAAAATGGAGGATATACAGAACTACAACTGCTGTTGTAATGCCGATATAAAAAAAGAGCTGAAAGAGGTTTGTTTTTCTTTTCTTAGGTTTAGGTGGTGTTGTTTGTAGCGATTCGGATGTTTCATTGATCATAGGTTGTTCTTTTTCAACCATTTCATTTTCGATACCATTGTGAATGTCATTTTCTGTCATATCTTTGTTTTTTTATAGTTTTTGTTGATAGATCAATTCGATTCTACTTCTAAAATCTCTCATGGACTCCCCTTTTTCCGGATAAACAGGTTTAAGAAATTCCAGATCGATTCTTGAAAGAAACTTCGGAATTCTGATTTTATTGTATGTAGCCGTTTCAGAACCTTTGATCAGTACAGGTACTACAGGCACATTCAATTCGGTACTCAAGATAGCAAATGAGTCTCTGAAGTGTTTTAATTTTTTATCTTTGGCTCTGGTTCCTTCAGGGAAGATGATCACATTTTTCTCTTGTTTCAGCACTTCTGACATTTTTTGAAGGGATTCTCGAATGTTGGTATTTACATTCATAAGGATGATATTGCTTCTTCTGGCAATGAACCTACCCAATGCAAAGTTAAAATGTTTTTCTTTAGCAAAGAAATAGGTTTTTTTAGCTACACTCCATTTCAATTTTGAAGAGATAAAAACGCCATCAAAACCGCTTCTGTGGTTCCCAATAATGATACAGGGGCCATCGGGAATATTTTCAGTACCGGAAGAGCGATAAATATAAAACAGATTAAAGAATATTCTGATTAAATGATCTAAAAATTGGTGGGTAAACCCCGATTTGGGAAGTCTAAGATCTTCCAGTTTATGTTGGAGGATCTCTTTCCATGAGATTTCGGTTTCTTTAACCACCGATGAATTCTCTTCAATAAAGGCGGTTAGTTTGTTGAGAGAAGAATAATCGTCCAGTTGATTCTCTTTAATGGCTAATTCAAATGCTGTTTCCACATAGGCAATCAGAGCCACTCTGGTAAGGGAATCCATTGCAAGATCAATTTCAAAATGAGCATCTCCGTATGCTTTTCTTCCTGTTTCACCTTCAATAAATGATTTCAGAGACTGATAAACAACACTGTGATTCTCTTCGGGTTCAGTTTGTTTGATGCTACTTTCAGTAGGCATATAGTTTTTCAACAAGTGTCTTTGGATTTTCCCCAATCTTGTTCTAGGCAGATCTGCGGAGGCAATATGAAACTTCTTAATTCTTTTATAGGTCATTGCCCCTTTATTGTAGTGGGCAAACTCCTCTTTTAGAATATCATCTGCGGTAAAACCTGTTTTAAGTCTGACCAGATCCAAATCGGGAACGACCAACGCCTGAAGGATATCATCTTCAAGAAACACAGCGACCTCTTTCATGGCATGAGTTTTCTCTAATAATTCAAATTCCAATTCAACAGGATTGATATTTTTTCCATTGGATGTCACAATGATCTCTTTGATTCTTCCGGTGATCTTGAGTCCTTTTTTCCCTAAAGTTCCTATATCACCTGTATGAAGCCAGCCATCTTTTAATATTTGGGCAGTATCTTCCGGTCTATTATAGTATCCGGACATCACATTAGGTCCTTTCACGCTGATTTCACCAATATCAGAGAATCTGATCTCAAGTCCCGGGAGTAGTTCTCCTGAATATCCGATCTCATCTTTTCCGGGTCTGGTAAAGCTGATCATGGGTGCACATTCGGTCATCCCGTATCCGGTAAGGACAGAAAATCCCAATGCTTTAAAAACAACACCGGTTTCATCAGGAAGTGCTGCGCCGCCACACACCAGATGTTCTATATGTCCCCCAAATTTTTGGTGAACAGCTTTGAACACTTTTCTGGAGAAAGTTTTGCTATTGATCCGCTTTGCCAGTTTAAACATTAGTTTCCCGACAGCGCTGGAATTCACTTTAACCATAATCCCTTTGGCTAGAGTTTCATACAATTTTGGAACTCCGATTATCAGCCCAATTTTTCCTTTATTCAAAGTAGAGATAATACTTTCAGCAGTTAGCCCTTCCGCAATATAAACGGTACTTCCCACATACATAGGAGCAAACATAGTTCCCACGAAAGGGAAACTATGATGAAGTGGTAAGAGAACCATAACGTTCACATTCTCTCTATAAATAGGCACTTGTTTGGAAACGGCTAATGTGTTAAAAAGGATATTTTTATAGGACAACATTACCCCTTTAGGGGAACCTGTAGTTCCTGATGTATAAATGATGGCCAAAAGCTGATCATCAGGGGCTTCTGGCACAGGAGTGATCTCAATCTCTTGAACCTGATTGGTGTCAATATCTTCAGCAGTATATACGGTACATTCGTATTGATCAATCGTTGCAACCGCTTCATTGATTAGATCTCTTTTTGAAGGTGATATAAACAAGATTTCCGGTCTGCAGTCATTTATAATGAAAGCCAACTCTTTCAATGTGGAGGTCACATCCACAGGAACTACTACAGCACCACATCTCAAAGCACCATATGTGGCAAAGAAATATTCAGGAGAATTATCTGCAAAAATGAGTACTTTTTGTGGATTTTTTTCGTTTTTGGTAAAGAATTGTTGGTAAAGTGTGGAATATTGTAGAAGTTCAGAATAACTATATTCGCTGCCTTTGTATACAATGGCTAGCTTTTTTCTATTTTCTATCAGCATATTTTTTATATAAAAAAAGTTCATGCAAAGATACATGAACTTTTTGATTTTTGAATAATATTGTTGTTTATTATTAGAGTTTCCATCCAAAAGTACCTACTATATAGTGAGATACATGTTTTTGGTGGGTAGGATTAACCATGTCAGGATTAAAGAACCAGTAATCTTGATGTGACGTTTTATAAAGGTAAGCTACATCCACAAAGAACGATTTCGATCTAAAACCTAATCCGCAAGAGCTGGTTAGTAAAGAGGCATCGTTGATATTATTCTGATATGGAGATGTTGTATAAGAAAATCCGGCACGAGCAAGAAAATTCTTAGTTAAGTAAACTTCCCCACCTAATCTAATCGAATGGGTTGAACGATAACTTTCTCTTATGGCTTTATTTTCGTCTTTAAACAAGTAGGTATTAGAGCCCCAGGGACCCATTTCACTTTTTGAATAATCAGCATACTCATAATCAGCACTGATGAATCCTCTTTTCATGATTAAAAAAGCTATATTCGCCATCAAACGGGCAGGAGTAACCAACTGATAGTTATAATCATTGGTATAACTTACATTCAAAGCAGTATCACCAAATGAGACCATCTCTCTTTCAAGAATATCATGCATATTTCCATAATAGGTTGGGGTATGAAATGCTGCGCCAACTCTTAAAAATGAAACCGGTTGGTACAAAACGCCCAGTTTTAAGTTAATTCCTGTAGAAGAAACCATTAGTTTATCATTGATAGTGAATGAATTAAAATGATCCACAATGTTATTATCATCCTCTTCCATATAGGATCTTTTTTCAGTATATGAGAGGAAAGGAACTCCTAATGAGGCTCCAACAAAAAACTGATCATCATAATTTCCACCAAATGAAAATGATAATTCATTGATTCTACCTGAAGTTTGAACTGAAGTAGTCTGTTTTAAGTCTTTCCCTAAATAAGCGGGAATATATTGATCGTTATTGGCACTATTATTAACGGGGTCAATGATATAGGATTGATAGGCAAAAAACCCTTCATTAGAAAGATTATCGTATAGCGAACCATTGGATGCAGCTGCAAATGCTTCACCCATCGTAGATCCATTGCTTCTTCCTTCAACGGCAAACTTATTTGAATAATTCATGATTTGGTTAAACCCAATCCCAAACTGCCCCTTTTTCCATTTACTATTATTCGCTCCATCCCAGGCAAAAACGATCCCTAAATTGCCCACTGAAGAAGATATATCAGTTGAGGGTGTATATTCATCATTGTAAAAGGATTCTACATGAGAGATATTTACAAATAGTGGAGTAAAAGATATTTCAGTTTTTTTAAATAGCCCAATCGATGCAGGATTTATACTTAACGCTGAAAAGTCAGCTCCAACAGCTCCGAATGCACCCCCGGCACCTACAAAACGTGCTGTACCGCCCCATTCTGTTCTTGAAAAACGTAAAGCATCGAGCTCATTTTGTCCAAATGTGAGATTCCCCCATATAAATATTGTGAAAATCAAAATGATGTTTTTTGTGTTCATATTGAAAATTTTTAAAAATATTAAACAACCTTATTTTCTATGTCCAGAACTTCCTGAACTTCCTCTGGAACTTCCACTGCTTGAGCTGGAAGATCCTCTTGATGATGTGCCGCTGGAACCTGATGAACTACCGGAACTGCTTCTGTTGTAGCTTCCACTACTTGTTCCGGATGAACTTCCTGAACTTTGTCTGTTGTATGTTCCTCCACTGGTTCCACCAGTATTTCCGGAGTTGTTTCTACTGTTATTATTATAGGTTCTCCCTTCTTGTTGTCTACTATTATTCTCTCTATAATAGTTACTTGAACCTGACCTCTGTCTGTTCTGGTTGTTTTGTTCGTTTCTGTTGTAGTTTCTGTTGTTTTGGTTGTAGTTGTTTTGATTGTTTGGGTTGTTTTGTTCGTTTCTGTTGTAGTTCCTGTTTTGTTGAGGGGTACTGTTTTGGTTTTGTGGAGGTCTGTATTGTCTATTGTAATTTCCCTGAGGGTTTTGTTGACGGTTTTGTTGGTTGTAG
>JAEWUL010000055.1 GCA_023459435.1 Bacteroidota bacterium | reverse complement strand
TCTGAAAAACAAATCCAATATATTTATTTCTGAGCTCAGCGGATTTGGTTTCGTTTAAACCTCTGATAATCATATTATCCAGAAAATAATCTCCCTGATCATAATTGTCGAGAATCCCTAAAATATTTAAAAGGGTAGATTTCCCTGAACCTGAAGCTCCCATAATGGAGATCATTTCACCATCTTTGATCTCCAGATTGATCCCTTTTAGTACATGTAACGGAGCTGCTCCGAAGTATGTTTTGTGTAAGTTAGATATTTTGATCATGCTTGTTTTCAAATGCTGCTAATTTGTCTCTATACTCCTGTTTGATTGGGATAGCAATCAGTTTATCGCGATCTAATCCAACAATGACAGATTCAGATTTTGTTTTAATGATCTGATTTTTAGTATCGATAATCTGTTGAATCATTGAAAAGCTTTTGTTTCCCAGTCGGGTCACTTTACAAGCGCAAACAATTTTATCACCATAGTTAATAGGGACTAAAAAATCCAATGAGATATGAGCCAAAACCAGATCAATGGTAAGCCAGTCCATTTGCTGGCCTAGTATTTCCTCGATATAGGCGCTTCTACCCAAATCCAAATAGCTGCACTGAACTCCGTTATTGACATGGTTAAACGGATCTAAATCGCTCATTCTGATTTGAATAGGTATTGAAAAATTGAAATGAGTTTCATCCATGAATGTAAAAAACTTAAAAAGCAAAAATAATAAAAAAAACAAACCATACAACATTTGAGGAATGTTAAATGATTTTTTTTAGAGGGGTAAACAGAACTTTGGCTGATACTGTTTAGATATCAGCCTTCATTGAAAATAACAAACAAGGTAAGAAACGATCTGAATCATCTCTTACCCTGATGTATGATGTTGAAAATAAATCTACAAAGTAGGGTGAAATATTATAATACGTTCACCTTCTTCATTAAACCTGATTTAAGGTTTGCAGCTTTATTTTTATGAATAATCCCTTTTTTAGCAAGCTTGTCAATAAGTGATGTTACTTTTGGAAGTTTGCTCACAGCGATTGTTTTATCAGAGGTTAATCTGATGTCTTTCAATGCATTACGCATAGTTTTTGCGTAATATCTGTTTTCCAATCTTTTGCGATCGTTTGCTCTGATTCTTTTTTTTGCTGACTTGTGATTTGCCATTACTATATCAATTTTACTCTAAATATTTTTTTTGTTTTAGGGCTGCAAAATTACAAAAAAATATGATTCAAAAGTTATATTTGTTCATTTTTTGGAAAAAAAATGATTTTCTTCATTGCAGGAAAGTGTAACTGTATGAAATCCAGCAATTCAGATTCTGTTAAACCAAAATTGGAAACCCCCATTACAGCCCATTTTTTAAAGGCATCAACCTCCCCAAGCTGGTAATAACAGGCTAGTTTTTCGCACCAAACATCCCATAAAAGCGGCATTACATTCTCTAAATTTTCGAAACATACAAGGGCATTTTGGTAATCTTCTTCAGAGGTGAGTGCTTTTCCATAAAGAAAAAGGTAAATAGGATCATCACCTGTAAATGGGATCATTTTTTCTATGATCTGTTTGGTTGCTTCACTATTACCTCCGTTAGAGTAGTATAGGAGTTTGTGCAGGTAAATGGTACGATCATCAATCCCCTCTGTTTTTAGTTTTTCCAGGTTTGAGATGAAATTCTTGTTGTCATTCTCAAAAAGGGCTCCTATATAGATTTGCCAAAATGTAGGATATTGTTTCAGCAAATCTTTGTTTTTCTCTAATATTTTTAAAGCTGCTTTTTCTTTGCCAGCTTGGAGTAATCCATTTGCTTTTACCAGGTTAGGTGTTACACCATCGGGATTGGTGATCTCCATTACGTGGTAATGTAAATAGTAAATCAGATCATTGCTTAATGTGGAGGATTGGTTGTAGATGAACCCTTCCGTGATTTTGATTTCGTTGTCCACAATAGAGAGGATCCAGTCGTTGTAATTGACTGTAAAATCCTGGTATGTTCTCATCACAATGTGGTGTTCTTTCCCTGTTTTGTAGTAATGTACAAATTTAAAATCACCCCCTTTAGATACAGCTTCCACGGCAGATCGTGCCATTTTGGAAAAATAGTTGTCAAAATAAAATTGACCAAAAGAAGCATCAAGGCTACTGTAAGCGATAGAGTTGCTTTGGAGTTTTTGTTTCAATCCTTTTTTGTCAAATGCATGTATGTAAAGGGCTGTATCTCCGTTAATGACCGCATTTTCAATTTTTTGTGCAAATTCGGTAATGTGAAGGGAATCGAGGGTGACCTGATCGGACTCACTCTTATTCCCTTTTTTACAGGAAAGAGTACCCAATACGAGAATTACCAGGATGAAAGGGAAAAATATATGATCTTTTTTCATGATTGTATGATTTTAATATTTTGCATTTGATGGTGCAAAGATAAGTTTATTTCGAATAGGTTAAATGGGTAAATTGTTCAGGAAGTAAGATCTCATTTGCCACTTCGAGCAAGGTGCCTGATTCAATAGATTCAAAATTCCGGATCGCTTCCTCAAGGGTTTCAATCTCGTTAAAAAAGAGGGCGCTTCTTCCGAGGGATAACATTTCATTGAGTTTGCTTTCGTTGGCTATTGCCCATTGTCCTAGGAATTGTTTTTTGGCATAATGGAGTTGCATGGTTCCCAGTTTTTGTGTCCTAAGTTTGGCTAACTCTTTGTATGTTATGTCGATACATTTTTGGATTTTGTTGGTATCACAACCTACATAGATGGTAAAGAGACCGCTATCTGAAAATGGATTGTAAGATGCTTCAACCGAGTATGCTAATCCTTTCTTTTCACGGATGGCCTGATTTAATCGGGTGTTTAAACCTTGTCCTCCCAAAAGATTGGTGAGTAACATTAAAGGGTGTCTTTTATCATGGGTTAAAGGGTATGCGATGTTCCCCATCACCATATGTGCTTGTGAGGTATTTTTCTTTTTGATCTGGTTTTTAGGAATATATTCTAAAAAAGGGGTTCTGATTCGGGAAGATTGAGGGAGGAGTTGTTCTCCAAAATATTTCTGGCACCATTTTAGAATTCTGGGCATTGGAATCTGACCGGCATACGAGAGTACAATATTTCCTGAAGTATAGTTGTTTTGAATAAAGTTGAGGATATCATCCCTTTTAAATTTACGGATGCTTTTTTTGGATCCCAGAATATTGTTCCCAAGAGGGTGTCCGTTGTATATCAGGGATTCAAAATCATCAAAAATGAGCTCTGCAGGGGTGTCGTTATAGTAGTTGATCTCTTCGTTGATTACATCTTTTTCTTTAAGGAGCTCTTTTTCAGGGAACGTAGCATTAAAAAAGATATCAGACAAAAGTTCGATAGCCCTTTCAGAATCGATTGAAAGGAAAGAAGCATGGAAATAGGTTTCCTCTTTAGATGTGCTGGCATTCAGATCACCGCCAACATTCTCCATGTAGCGGATCACCTGGCCGGCGTTTCTTTTTTGGGTTCCCTTAAAGATGGTGTGTTCCACAAAGTGAGCAATCCCCTCACATGAGATTGATTCATCTCTGGTGCCTGCGTTAATCAGAATCCCGAAATGGGAGATAGGGGCGTCGATTTGTTTATAAACAAATTTGATTCCGTTTGGAAGAATATGGATTGGATGCATAGTTAATCTTTATGGTCAAGGACACAATTTTCCTGTGTTAAAACTATTTCAGACAGGGTGTTTGGTAATGTTTTATCGTATGGGAGTTGAACTTTGATGTAGTTGTCAGTAAACCCAAAGAGCTTATTATGATGAACTCCCTCTTCCACAAGAACGACTCTTTTGGTATTAAAGTGTTGTGTATAAAACGATTTTATTTTCTGATCCGACAAGTTTAGGAGGGCATTTGTACGTTCTCTCTTCTTGGTTTCATCCACTTGATTATTCATTTCAGCGGCAGGTGTATTGGGTCTTTTGGAATAAGTAAAGACGTGCAGATAAGAAATGGGAAGTGATTCTATAAAGTGGTAAGTATTTAAAAAATCTTCATCGGTTTCACCTGGAAATCCGGTTATTACGTCAACGGCAATGCATGCATGAGGCATTAATTGTTTGATCAGGGATACTTTGTGGGCAAAGAAAGACGTGTTGTATCTTCGCTTCATGAGAGCTAATATGCGATCACATCCAGACTGTAGGGGGATGTGAAAGTGAGGCATAAGGATGTTGGATTGAGCAACAAGTTGAATGATATCCGATGTGAGTAGGTTTGGTTCTATGGAAGAGATTCGCACGCGTTCAATCAGTTGAAGCTGATCTATTTGTTTTAAAAGATCGAGAAGAGATTCGCCGGTAAGTTGTCCAAAGTCACCCACATTAACACCGGTTAGATTCACCTCTTTGATTCCCATTTCGTGTATCTCTTTGATATTTTGAAGGACATTTTCAATGGTATTGCTTCTGCTCGAACCTCTTGCTTTAGCCACGGTACAGTAGGTGCAGTGGTAAT
>JAEWUL010000054.1 GCA_023459435.1 Bacteroidota bacterium | reverse complement strand
GGTACGGACTTAACCCCGAAGAGATATTGAGAAGTGCCCTTTTTACAGAAAATTCTAAACAAATTGTTGTAGTAAAGGATATCGAAATCTACTCCTTATGTGAACACCATTTACTCCCCTTTTTTGGGAAAGCACACGTCGGTTATATCCCAAATGGGAAAATTTGTGGCCTGAGCAAAATCCCCAGAGTTGTTGATGCTTTCTCCCGAAGATTGCAATTGCAAGAACGTCTGACCGCCCAGATCAAAGATTGTATCCAGGAAGTACTCAATCCTATTGGAGTAGCTGTTGTTATTGAAGCTCAGCACTTGTGTATGTCCATGAGAGGGATTCAAAAACAAAACTCTGTAACCACTACTTCAGAGTTTACAGGTGCTTTTCTTAAAAACTACAATACCCGACAAGAGTTTATGCATCTAATCGGAACCAATCTGCACTAAATAAACCCATTTTTGGAAGCTCGCTTTCTTCTTAGGTCATGCTCCCGTCTATTTTTTCTTTTCCTGCCCGTAATATGCTTTACCGCATAGTTCACAGCCAGCTCTTGAACCTCTTGCTCATATACTATCGTCTCTTTTGCCTTTAGGATACAAATAATGGGGCGACCAACCCATTCAGGTGGTAAACAGATCGTAACCGTGTCTGTTTTAGGAAGTAAAATCAACTTTTTCATCTCTTTACATTTAATTCTCTTTTGTACGTTTTTTCCAAATAATTCCGAAATAATGCGCTTTATTGATCTTTTTGAACTTTTCTACTGGTTTTTTTGCTCAATCAATTAGGAAAATTATCTGGTTTTATCATTTTATAAATATTTAATTACTAAACAAATATACAAATTTTTCTGAAAAATCCAATTTTTTTTTATTTTGTAATAAATATTTTAAAGTTCAGAAAATCAAAAAGATAAAATTAAATATCACAAATTTTTACTTTTTACTGCTGAGAGTAAACAAATTTGTTGTATTTTTGCAGTCCCAAGAACGAAGGATGTTTAAGTAGCTCAGCAGGTAGAGCACATCCCTTTTAAGGATGGGGTCCTGGGTTCGAATCCCAGCTTGAACACAAAAAGGTCATCGTAATGATGACCTTTTTTTATTCATTTGTTTAACCTTATTCCTATTTTTTGATGATCTTTATCTCATTTTTTGTGCCATTTAAAGACAGTATAGTGCATAAATAAACACCAGAAGGAAAATTTGACAAATCTAGATCCATTTCTAATAACCCCACTTTTTGTTCATAAAGAAGTTTTCCATTGACCGAATAGAGTTGAAACTGTTCAATCTCAGATTCTTCACTATATATATGAACTACTCCTTGGGTTGGGTTTGGAAACACCTTCACTTTTGATATTTGACCGTAATCTTCAACTGATACAGTTGTTTGAATTGAAAAACAGGTATCATATTGACAACCAAATCGATCATATACAGATGCTGTATAGTTATAAATTCCAGCACTAGTATGGAAAACAGATGCTGAAAATGGATCAAGAGTGCTTAAATTATTCCCACTCCATGAAACGGAATCAACTGCAATATAATAAGAAGTTGGATTGGTCTGTAATGATTCATCAAATTGAATTCCCCATTTAAAAATATACCCATTATCGTATGCAATATGATCACAGACAGTGATTCTCCAATTTCCATTTAGAGGACAACCAACAAAAACAGATAAATCCTGATATGACCCATAATAAACCGGAACAGTTGGTGTTGTAGTATAACTATTTTCAACAGATGGTCGTAATGAAGGTGAGACCCAGTTCGTTCCACATGGGTCGGTAAAGCTACTCTCTATAGTTAAACCTCCTAACCCAAAACAACCTGTTGCACCAGGTCTAAATTCATAATCATAACCAACCCCTGGTTCAAGATAGCATAAATTATGGGATGGTGCGTCAATAGGACATCCCAAATTGATACCACCACCATAAGAAGAGCATGCATTGGCAACAACTCCTCCAGGGGAAATTGCTGGCAAGGTGCCATTGTAGGTTTTTAAAACAGCAGTTTTACCTGATGGACAAGTAACTCGAATAGAAACATCTTCCAAATATGTATGCTCCATATTTATATATATGCTCTTGATTTGTTGAACATGGGACAAAATTTGATTGTTTTGAAACCCCAAAATAGTAAGATCATCATTATAACAAGTCCCGTTCCCATCAGGAAGAAAAACAGTATCAGTATTGATGTAATCACTTGCAACAGGTGGTATTGAAATCTCAATGGGTTCGAAAACCAAAGTTGAATTTTGATCTTCACTTGCATTTAAAACGATAACAGAGTTCACAGGTGCATACATAAGAGTTGGAACTTGAACGATAGGATTACCAGAAATAAAAATTTTCCCATTAATTTGATTCGAAGATAAACATCCATTAACATCTACACCCCTTAAATTAAAGTTCCTGATCCCTGTTTCCTCAAATTTTTTAAAGAGAACAATGCCTGTATCCGGTTCCATAAACTCAAAACTCCATATAAAATTAGTATTGCTCAATGTTTGTTCATACCCTAAATTATTATTCGGAAAATCAGCAGAAGCAGCTAAAATCAGGGTATCCCCAAGACAAACTTTAATCTCATTAAGATCAAAAACTGGATGAGAGATCTGTTGAGTATTCAACTCAAGAGTAAATGGTTGACACGACTGTGCTTTAACAATGCTTGCGATGACTAGCATCAAAGCTAGAAATGTGGGTGCTTTTTTCATATTCCTCATTTTATTTGCGATTTAAAATGTAACACGCAAAAATAACAATTTTAGATTATAAAACAAAATAAAAATGAGATAAAGAGCTAATTGAATGAAAATTGAGTTTGGGGAGAACATTAAACTTGGATAAAAATCACTTTTTGAAACCGTTGTTCCAGAAAGATTTTATTGCTGGAATGATATCCTATGGCATAGTTGATTTCAGCCTTGGGGACTTCAACTATAAAGGTGTCTGTGAAGTTGTTGTGTGCTAATTGGATCAACTTTTGTTTCCAGATTGAGGTTAAAACGAGCTCTTTAAAAGAGATATGAAACGGTCCGGCAATTCGTGTTTCGTGATGTATTAATCCTTCAGATGGATGCAACCCGATACGCAATATTTGGATTTGGTTCTGATTAAAGATGGGAACAATTTGGGCACACCATTCCACAGCCTGATCAAGGGTTAAAGGTTGATAGAGTCCTTGTGTATAAGCTTTTTCCAAATCGGTATCCCGGATCACCAAAGTGGGATAAATTCTGGTGTATTGTGCTCCCAAGGCTGTTATTTTTCGAGCAGTTGCTATCGATTTCTCTAAAGTATCACCTGGTAGTCCAATCATCATTTGTAAACCGAGTTCAAAACCATTCTGTAGAATCATGTGAGCACTTTTTTCCACATCGTGAACAGTATGACCTCTTCGGGTTTGTAAAAGCACTTCCGGATCGAGACTTTGAGCTCCCAGTTCAATTAAAGAAACTCGATACTGTTTTAATATGTTTAATCTGTGTTCATCGATATAATCTGGGCGTGTAGAGAGCTGAATAGAGTGTACCTTTTCATCATCAATAAACGGTTGAACAACCTGAAGATACGATTCTTGCTCTGGAATAGGCAGTCCTGTGAAGTTCCCTCCAAAGAAAGCCACTTTAACCACAATACCGTCACGTTGAAAAGGGATTGTTTTCAGGTATTCTGAAATAAAAGAAACCACTTCATCCGTTGAAGGAGAAGTGGTTTTTTCTGTAATGTTATATTGATTGCAGTATGTGCAGCGAAAAGGGCAGGCTGATTCAGGGATAAAAATCGGTATGACGTAATGGGTTTTCAATAAAACAATTACTCCGCTAAAACCAATACTTTATTATGAATCACCTCCACAACACCACCGTTGATTTCAAAAAACTGAATACCGGATGGTGTTTCCGCTTTAATTTTACCTTTTTTCAAACCGGCGATCATAGGTGAGTGTTTATCTAAAACGGCAAATAGTCCATCCAGTCCGGGGAATAGAATCGCGGAAGCTTCTCCAAGGTATATCTCTTTATCAGGGGTAAGTATTTCCAGTTTCATTTTTATTGAGCAGCATTAAGTTCTTTCATTCCTTTTTCGATAGCCTCTTCAATATTTCCAACAAGGTTAAAGGCATTTTCGGGAAGGTGATCTAATTCACCATCTAAAATCATATTAAACCCTTTGATGGTCTCTTCGATTGGAACGAAGACCCCTTTTAGGCCTGTAAATTGTTCTGCAACGTGGAAAGGTTGAGATAAGAAGCGTTGTACACGGCGGGCTCTGTGAACAATTTTGCGATCCTCTTCAGATAACTCTTCCATACCAAGGATTGCGATGATATCTTGGAGTTCTTTGTATCTTTGAAGGGTCTCTTTCACTCTTTGAGCTGTTTTATAATGGAGTTCTCCAACGATATCAGGGCTTAAAATTCTGGAGGTTGAGTCTAGAGGGTCCACAGCAGGATAGATCCCTAATTCAGAGATTTTTCTACTCAAAACGGTAGTAGCATCCAAGTGAGAGAATGTAGTTGCAGGGGCAGGGTCTGTTAAGTCATCTGCAGGGACATAGATGGCTTGGACTGATGTGATGGAACCTCTTTTTGTTGAGGTGATTCTCTCTTGAAGCACACCCATTTCAGTAGCAAGAGTAGGCAGATAACCCACAGCGGAAGGCATACGACCCAAAAGGGCGGACACTTCTGAACCGGCTTGTGTAAAACGGAAAATGTTATCTACAAAGAAAAGGATATCACGACCACCTGACTCTTCGTCACCATCTCTAAAGTGTTCTGCAACTGTTAAACCGGAAAGAGCCACACGAGCACGCGCCCCCGGAGGTTCATTCATTTGACCGAACACCATGGTACATTGGGAGTTTGCCAATTTATCTTTATCCACTTTAGAAAGATCCCATCCCCCTTTTTCCATACTCTCCATAAATTCGTCCCCATATTGGATAACGCCAGACTCCAGCATTTCACGAAGCAAATCATTCCCTTCACGGGTACGTTCTCCCACACCGGCAAAAACAGACATTCCGGAATATTTTTTGGCGATATTGTTGATCATCTCCATAATCAAAACGGTTTTACCCACACCAGCACCACCAAAAAGACCGATTTTACCCCCTTTAACGTAAGGTTCAATAAGGTCAATCACTTTAATACCGGTAAAAAGAACTTCCTGAGAAGTAGATAAATTTTCAAAGGATGGTGGATCCCGGTGAATATCCTTACGTACAGGTGTTTCCAGTTTTCCGATTCCATCAATAGCATCACCGATAACATTCAGGAGTCTTCCGTTGATGTTACCGGTTGGCATAGAAATCATACGACCGGTAGCTATAACGTCCATTCCTCTTTTTAAACCGTCAGTGGAATCCATAGCGATACATCTCATAGTGTTTTCACCAATAGCCTGTTCACATTCAAGAACTAAATGTTCACCGTTTTCCTTAACGATCTCTAATGCATCATAAATGTTAGGGAGTGTAGTATCTTCTCCGAACTGTACATCCACAAC
>JAEWUL010000053.1 GCA_023459435.1 Bacteroidota bacterium | reverse complement strand
TCCATGGGCTTTACAGGATCTTTTTTCTCAATGGGAATGGTAGTGTTGTTACCAAGTAATGAAGAATCAGGCTTTTTGGAGAGATCAGGAACTGTTAATAAAGGGTAGTTGGTTCCTTCCACATGGTTTTTGTATTCAATGAATGCATTGTATAATGAAATAGCCATCACATCTTGAGTGGCCTCTTTCATTAAAAATTCCTCCTCCTTTGGGTGTGATAAAAATCCTAATTCTACTAAAATACTGGGCATCGCCACTTTATATAAAACCCAAAAGCCAGCCTGTTGCACCTTGCGATCTGTTAATCCGGTATTTTTTAACAAATGCTTTTGTGTTTTAGACGCTAATATGGCTGAGTTCTTTAAATACGCACTGGTGTATAATGAAAAAATAACACTCGCTTCACTTGAATTGGGATCAAACCCACCATAATTGGATTTGTAATCCTTTTCCAGTAAGATATCGGCATTCTCTTTCTTTGCAATCGCAATGCTCGCTTCCGATTTCTCCAAACCCATCACAAAAGTTTCAATACCATGAGCCGCTTTATTCTCACTTGCATTACAATGAATCGAGATAAATAGATCTGCTTTGTTTTCGTTAGCAATCACCGCCCTTTTATAAACCTCAACCGTTACATCCGTTTTTCTGGTATAGATCACTTTCACTCCTGGACAATGGGTCTCTATGAGTTTTCCAAACTTTAATGCTACAGCTAAAGTGATATCTTTCTCTTTCGACTTTTTACCAACACAACCAGGCATAGTCCCACCGTGTCCGGCATCAATAACAACTTTGTTTACTTTATCTTTAACTTGTGAAAAACCGGATAGATTAAAAAAAGTCAGTAAGCTGAATACTAAAATCACAATTTGTCTGTTCATATACAAGATTTTTTGCGTATTTTTGAAGGTTAATAAATACAAAAATATATATAAGTAATATAATAACGTCGTACTTGAAAAGAAAATTATACCTATTTCATTGTTTATATCTTTTTAGGTGGAATATCATCTTTATATTCAGTCTTTTCAGTTTTTCTATTCAGGCTCAGAGTAGTTCAGATACTCTCTTTTTAAATAGCGAAAATCTTGTTGTATCAGAAAAAAGTTCAGATACTCTTGCGTCAGAAAGGTACGATTCATTACCAAAAACTTCCAAATCACCCAAAAAAATATCCAAAGATGCATTGGAAAATACGGTTTCTTATATGTGTGATGACTCCATTTATTTTGATTTTAAGACAAAAACAGCAGTTTTATTTCAATCTGCAAAAACAGGATATGATGATATGAATCTGGAAGCTGATTATATTGAGATTAATTTTGCAAATAATGAATTGTATGCCTCTGGTGTTGCAAATGACAGTGGAGTAGTGTCCGGTTCTCCATTGTTTACACAAGCTGATGCCAAATATAGAGCACAGGAGATCAAATATAATTTCAATACTAAAAAAGGTAAAATTACCAAAGTGATCACTTCTGAAGGGGAGGGATATATTCATGGGAAATATGTCAAAAAAGTAGATGATAAAACGTCTTATATTGCTCATGGACAATATACTACATGTGATTTGGATTGTCCCCATTATCAAATCAAGTTTACAAAAGCTAAGGCGATACAAAACGACAAAATCGTAACCGGAGTTGCTTTTTTAAGTTTTGGAGATATTCCAACTTTTCTGGCTATCCCCTTCGGCTATTTTCCTATGCAAAAAGATCGCTCTTCCGGTATTGTGATCCCCACTGTTGGACTTTCTGAAACCAGAGGTTTCTATTTTGAAAATCTGGGATACTACTTTGGTATCAACGATAATATTGACTTTACTCTCCTGGCGGATATCTTTACCCGTGGAAGCTGGGCCATCAAAGGAAAATCCAACTATGTTTTTAGATACAAAAGCAGAGGGGATGCTTTCCTGAGTTTTGCTCAAACACTGGATGGAGAAAAAGGTACAGAAACTTTTAACAGAAGAAACGACTTTAAAGTGGAATGGAACCATCAACAAGACCCTAAATCAAACCCCAATTTTAAATTTTCTGCTCATATCAACCTTATTAGTAAAACCTATACCCGAAACAATCTGACCAGTGTTAATGATTATTTGTCTAATCAATATAACTCAAACGTGAGTATTGCGACCAATATTAAAGGAGTTTTTTTTATTGATGCATCAGCCTCCTATTCCCAAAATACACAAACAAACTATGTCACTTTGGGGTTGCCAGATGTCAATATGTCCTTTAATCAGTTTTATCCCTTTAGAAGAAAAAACAGCGTTGGATCAACCAGATGGTATGAGAATATCTCTGTAAAGTGGTCATCTCAATTAGGGAATCATTTAAATACAGTTGACTCCACTTTTTTTGAACCTGCTACCTGGAAAAATATGGAAACAGGGATCAAACACAATATCCCAATTCTTATCCCTGTAAAAATTGCAAAAACCATCAACTGGAATACATCAGTTAACTTTACTGAAAAATGGTACCTTCAGTCAAAAATAAAAGAGTTTTCTACCGATACCATAGATCAATACGTGACAGGTGTGATCACCGAAAAAACCAATAAAGGGTTTTATGCACTGCATGATCTTTCTTTGCAAAGTTCATTCAATACCAAAATATTTTTTATTTATGGTTTTAAAAGAGGTTTTATAAAGGCGATAAGACATATAGTCACTCCTGATTTTGGATTTATATACCGACCTAATCTGAGTGGAAATACTTATGGT
>JAEWUL010000052.1 GCA_023459435.1 Bacteroidota bacterium | reverse complement strand
GCTATAATGTGCGGCTTTTTGGTTTATACAATCATAATACTCAAAAAGAAAGATCGGCGCATAAACAAGAGATTTTAGATTATATTGCAGAAGTAAATCCTGATATTCTGAATATTCAAGAGTTTTTTTACGACAAAAGTGGCAATCTTAATTTCAACACATTAGATACTATTGCATCTATTCTGAATTTGAGGGATGAGAGTTACTATTTTACCCATTTCCCCTACAACAGAAAAAATGAGTTTTATTACGGGTATGCTACATTTTCCAAATACAGGATTGTTGGATCAGGATTGGTTTTATTACCAGATAGTCACTCTGTAGCAGCTACTTATGTTGATATCAGATATAAAGGAGACACTGTCAGAAATTACAATATCCATCTGGCATCCAATTATTTTGATCCGGTAGATGATCAAACCAGCAAACAGATTCTGGAAAGCACCGATTTTGATTCTACTTTAAACAGCAGAGCCAGAGTTGTTTATAACAAGATGAAGGGAGCCATCGAGAAAAGGGAACTACAAGCGAAAAGTATTCACGATCATATTAAAAAATCTCCATATTCTGTAATTGTTTGCGGCGATTTAAATGATCCCCCATTTTCATATTCTTATCACAAAATCAGCTCCGGATTAAAAGATTCATTTAGAGCAAGTGGAAAAGGTGTCGGAAACACTTATCATGGCCCCATCTACCCCAGTTTCAGAATCGATCACATTTTCCATAGTTCTGAATTCAAATCTTATGGTCATACAATTGGTACTAATATTGACAAATCAGACCATTTCCCAATTTACACCTACATATCTCTGTTAAAAAAGAACAAATAGTCTTTCTTTAGATCCATTTTACCAGATTGAAGTCCATCGCATGAGGTAATAGTTCATGATATGGAACAATACGTATGGCTGTTTTCCAACTTCCGGCAAATGAAGCACACATCTCTAGAACAAAAGTTGAAATCCCTTGTTCTTGTTTCTTAAAAGTGAGTGGGTATTTGACAAACAGCTGATCAGGGTTTTCATGTGCATTAATCACACAAAGTTCTACTCTCAAGTCCTGATGTGACAGGTTTCCTGTACGTATCTGGAGGGTAAGTTCCACTTTTTCACCGACTAAAAAGATCCGATCTTTTTCATTATCATACTTTACATCTACAAACTCAATCTGATCCCATGAGGTGATCACTTTCTCTTTCCAGTGAAGCAAATGGTGTAATTTGGCATAATGATTCTCTTTCAAAACGCGGGATCTTTGTTCCAGTTTACTATAAAACTGTGAATAATAATCATCCAGTTGTCGTTTCATCGTAAAATGAGGTGCTATTAGAGCGAAGTTTTCTTTCATCATTTGAACCCATTCAGTAGGAATCCCTTGTGAATCTCTTTGATAAAACTGTGTTGAGATTTGTTCATCGATGACTGAATATAATGTCGAAGCATCAAGTTCATCCTGAAGGTAATGATCCTGATAGGTGATCTCTTCATCAATAGCCCATCCGGCTCCGGGTTTAAAACCTTCAGCCCACCAGCCATCTAAAACACTAAAGTTCAGCACCCCGTTCATTATAGCTTTCTCTCCACTCGTTCCTGATGCTTCTAATGGTCTTGTCGGATTATTCAACCAGACATCACAACCAGAGATCAATTTCTTTGCCAAAATCATATCATAATTTTCGAGAAAAATGATTTTACCAATAAAATCCGGTTTACGAGAGAACTCAATAATTTTCTTAATCAGATCTTGTCCCGCTTTATCGTTAGGATGTGCTTTTCCTGCGAAGATAAACTGAATCGGTTTAAGAGGATTATTCACAATTTGTTTAAGACGTTCCTCATTCGTAAACAGCAAATGAGCTCTTTTATAAGTAGCAAATCGTCTGGCAAAACCAATAGTTAAAGTGTTTTTTTGTATCGCCTTGATGGTTTTATGGATCAATGAGGGAGATTCATTTCTTTTCCTCATCTGAAGCTCAAGCAGCTCTTTAATATTATCAATCAGATCTCCCCTTAACTCTTGTTTCAAAGACCAGATTTCATCTTCGTGTCCGGTATATATTTTGTTCCAATGTTCCGGATTCGATTGATCCGAAATAAATGGGTCTCCAAATAATTTCTGATGAAACTGTTGCCATTTTTTATGAGTCCAGGTTGGATAATGTACCCCATTAGTCACATAACCGATGTGAAGTTCATTTTTAAAATGTCCTTCGAAGAGATTGGCGAACATATCCCGGGTAACTTTTCCGTGGATTTTACTTACCCCATTCATCTCCTGAGCAAAATTACAGGCCAGAATACTCATGGAAAACTTCTCATAATTATTTTCAGGATCTTTTCTTCCAAAAGCCATAAAAGCGTCCCAGGTAATATTTAAAGGAGCAGAAAACCCAGAGAAATAAGTTCTCATCAAATCTTCAGTGAAAGCATCATGCCCCGCCGGAACCGGTGTGTGAGTGGTAAACAATGTAGATGCTCTAATGAGCTCAATAGCAGCATTTAGTGTATGATGATTTGTTTTAACTTCATCTACCAGTCTCTCTATGGCTAAAAAGGCAGCATGTCCTTCATTCATGTGAAAGATTTCTGGATTCTCACCCAGAAGATGTAACATCCTAACACCTCCGATGCCGAGTAACATTTCTTGTTTCAAACGGTTTTCGATATCTCCACCGTATAGATTGTAAGTGATTTGTCTATCTTCAGGATTATTACATTCAAAATCTGTATCGAGAAGATATAACGGAATCCTTCCCACATTCACTTTCCAGATCCGGGCATAAAGCGTTCTTCCGGGTAATGCAATAGAGATCACCCGCCAGTTGCCCTGTTCATCTTTTACAGGAATAATCGGAAGTTTAGAGAAACTTTGAGGAGGATATAAACTCATTTGATCTCCTGAGTGCCCAATCTGTTGCGTAAAATAACCATACCGATACAACAACCCAACTCCGATCATATCCACATTGGAATCGCTGGCTTCCTTTAGATAATCACCAGCCAACATTCCCAGTCCACCGGAAAAAATCTTCAACTCATTACTGATCCCAAACTCCATACTGAAATAGGCCACTTTTTGCTCTGTACGTGTTCTTGGAGTGTTTAAAT
>JAEWUL010000051.1 GCA_023459435.1 Bacteroidota bacterium | reverse complement strand
CATTCCAAGTCCATGTTCCTGTTGGATTTAATGTAAATGAAGCATAATTTTCAGCGCCATCATTAATTTGAGCACTTACAGATGCGAAAATGCATACCGCAAACAAAAAAGTAAATAATTTTTTCATAATGATAAGTTTAAGTTAATAATTTTTTTATCGGTGCAAAGATAAAACAAAAAGTTTAAAAAAACAATGAAAAAAATAAAAAAAATGTGTTCGTGTGCTCATGTGCTCATGTGCTCGTGTGCTCATGTGCTCAATATGTTCAAAGTGCTCATTTGTTTTAAATCTGTGTGAGAATTATTTTATTACATTTTAAATAATAATAGAACTGGATTTTTTTCGTTGTTGTAAATACTAAAAATACTCATTATGGCTAAAACAGAAAATATTATAGTTGATTTAAGTTTTCAATTTGCATTAAAAATTATTGAATTAACTTCCATTTTAGATTCATTAAACAAAAAACCAATTTCATTTCAATTATTAAAATCAGGCACTTCAATTGGAGCCAATATTCATGAATCTCAACATGCTGAAAGTAGAGCTGATTTTATTCATAAGTTAAAAATTGCAGCTAAAGAAGCTAATGAAACTGAATATTGGTTAAGATTAATATATGTAGGGAAAATTATCCCAAAAGATGATAAATTATTAGATCATCTCAATCATATTCAAAGAATCCTATCCATTATTATTTCGAAATCAAAAGATAAATTATAAAAAATCTGAGCAATCGAGCACATGAGCAATCGAGCACACGAGCAATCGAATCAGAGCATTTTGAGTAGCATCTCCCCTGCCCCAATTCTGTATCCTTCCGATTTAGTTGTTATTTCCCCCTTTTCATTGATGATGAATAGCAATGGATACTCCTCTTTAAATTCAATTTTGGTGTCTTTGAGAAGCTTTTTCATAAAAGAGGATTGATCATCCACAATAAATTGCACTCCTTTTGGAAATCCCCACTTTTCAAAGTGAAAATTACCCGTATTTTTAACCGATGGAATAACAAATAGGATCGTTCCACCCCATTTTTCAAACTGTGTCTTTAATGCAGCTATGTCTTTAAATAAATGTCGGGTTGGCTCTCTCGTCGGATCTATAAAACATAATACCAATTTCTTATTTCCCATAACAGATTCAATCGTTTTGCCCTTTAGTGCTCCAAAAAGAGGCTGTTTTAAATCAATCTGTCCATAGTTTTGATCCCTGGGAACCAAATCCCGAATCACAATCTCTTTAGTTACTTTTTTCCCCGGTTGAATATTGAAAAACTCAACTCGGGATAGTACAACTCCATCTGAATATCTATTCCCTGTCGACAACATATAATAACCGGGATCCAATTCCAAGATGGCAGGGAAATGGGCCATTCGAGGATCACCTTCAAAATCAAAAGTGACAAAGTCACCATTTTCAAACTTTGCAATGGTAAAATGGGTCCAATAGGTCAGTTTCAAAGATTTCTGAGACGGTAATGGATGAAATTGGAGCTCCAAAGTACCTTTTTCTTTTATAACAGGTGTATTGGATTGCTCTATTTGTACATCATTCCATGATCCATTTTCAAAAACATATAATTTTTCTGTTGCCAGATCCATATAAGCAGGAATATTTAAAGATCGACAAACGGCAACAAAGAAAATATCCCGCGATTGAGGATCTGCTACCCTTAACTCAAAAACCCCTCTTGGTGACATCGGACATCTATAATAATTATCCGTTTTGTTTATAACAATATTACTATTTATCCAGTTTATAATAGCCCCTGAATGGGTTTGTGTTCCCAAGATTTTGCCCATTTTATCTTTTAAAAATGTGCGCCAGGGTCGGATCAACTCATTGGCAATTCTAGCAGGCTGAACTCCTTTAAAATAGGGATCATTGAAATTGTCAATATTATTTGTATTTTTTATTGATTCTGTATATGGTATATAATGGGTAACATGAGCTTCCAGTATATCGGCAGGAGTGTCTCTCATATCTTTATCCGAAAGGGATTCTAAAAATTGATTTAAAAATAATCCTTCCTCTTTCACCGCATGTTTATTCAAAAACTGAACGATTTCCGCATAATTGCCTTCACTCCTTTTAATGGCTCTTACGATTTGTTCAGTTGTAAGATTCTCATTTTGAATTGTTTTTGCCTCCTCTTCGGTCATAAAGGTTGCTGTATAGCTATTTCTGACGGAATCTTCATATTGTAATCTTTTGGCATGTTGATCTTTAACAGATTGAGGGATATCTTTTACCACTTTCTTTTCAACCGGTGGATAGATATCAAAAAGTTCGACATACTCTTTTCCCTCTTTTCTGGTTAACTGAAGTGTAATGGCATCCTGTTTTCTGACATCAATCTTTTGATAATCATAATTCCCATTTTTGGATGCCCAGATTAATAGATCACCAAATCCTGTGGTTATTTGAGCTTCCCCTTTTTCGTTGGTATGTTGGGTTGCAATCGGGTAGTATTCAGCATAATTATACAATTTGAATTTTACCATTGCATCCTGAACTGGTTTTTTATTTTCATCAAAAACAGTAATTTTTATCTTTTTAGTATCTGTATAATGATTCAACATGTTTGAGATAGAATATAAAGGATTTTCGAGGTTTTTCTCATCGGGGAGATTATTTTTCCCGAACACGTTGGTATGTACCATCATGGTTCTGGTAGCCGGAGTAGAGAACCAGCCCATGTTCAATTCAGGATCAGGCTCACAAGCGCCAAGGTAGTACCATTTTCCATCCACCCAAACTTCAACCCAGGCGTGATTGTCATCAGAGTGAGCCCAACGAGGCGTATAACATTGACGGGCAGGAATCCCCACTGATCTTAATGCGGTAACTGTAAAGGTGGATTGCTCTCCGCATCTACCTAAAGCGGTTCTGACTGTAGCCAATGGAGCAGATGTTCTGCCATCAGCTCCTCTGTAGGTAACTTTCTCATGACACCAATGGTTCACTTCCAAAGCAGCATCATACATCGATAAATTTTTAACTCTATCTTTAAGTTCATTAAAGAAAACGATCCTTCCTGTATCCAAATTTTCGTTATTGACTCTGTAAACCAACACAAAATGCCTGAAAATATCTTCCGGAATTGTTTTTCCCCAAGGCATCTCCTCTTTTGCTTTGAATGCATATTGAACTTGTTTCAGAAAGAAATCTCCGTCATAATCAGCCAAATCGCTTAAAGGCATATAGGCATACAGAAATTGAAGAGCTTCTTTTTCATGCAAACTGATTTTCTGGTCAAAAACGGAGAACAATTGGGTAGCTCTTCCCCTGGCTAACTCTTTTCGAACTGAAAAATCTTTCTCCACCTGTTCCCGATAGGTCTTATCAGAAATAAAATGATCTGATTTACAAGAGATCAACATTGTCAAAAGAGAAATAATCCAAATTAAGGAGATAATTTTTTTCATAAGGTATATTTTTTAATTAGACTACAGACTACAGACTAAGGACTACAGACTATTATTCATTATTCACTATTCACTATTCACTATTCACTATT
>JAEWUL010000050.1 GCA_023459435.1 Bacteroidota bacterium | reverse complement strand
GGTATGAGCTGCACTCACGGGATCAGTTGCCATAAAAACGGTTCCAAACAAGAAGCCACCCATCAAAAGATGTTGCCATGCAGGAAAATCCATAATTGGAGAACCTCCAATTAGATTGAATAACAGTCCTATACCTAATCCACCTGCAACTACAGAAAGCATGATTCTAAGGCTTCCTACCCCTGTAAAAATCAACAGAAAGGCTCCCAGCAGAATTGCAATCTTGGATGTTTCACCAATAGAGCCGGGGATAGTACCTATCATCATGTCTAAAGTACTAGGGATGGCATTCATGTTTTCTAAAGCAAAGTCGGCTAAAGGGGTAGCTCCTGAATACACATCTGCTTTGTCTGCAATCCATACAAAATCACCTGTGATCACTTTAGGGTATGCAAAAAAGATAAAAGCACGGGCAACTAGAGCAGGATTTAAAAAGTTGAATCCATTTCCACCAAAAACTTCTTTGCTGAACAAAACTGAGAAAGCGGTAGCAATGGCCACAATCCATAATGGAATCTCAGGTGGCAAAACCAATGGAATTAATAATCCGGTTACAAAAAACCCTTCTGCCACTTCATGTTTTCTGATTTTAGCAAAAATAATCTCTACGGTTAATCCGGAAATATAAGTCACAATAATGATGGGTAAAACCTTTATTAAACCGTACCAAAAGTTTGTAAAAAGGGATACAGACTCCCCTTGAGACAGATAATGTTGATACCCCACATTCCACATGCCGAATAATGTTGCGGGAATCATAGCGATGATCACCATAAACATGGTACGTTTCATATCTGCAGCGTCTTTTATGTGGGTTCCAAGTTTTGTAGTAGTTTTCGGAGTTAGTAAAAATGTATCAATGGCATCATAGAGCGGATAAAGGGGATGGAGTGGCTTCCCTTTTTCAAACCATTTCTCAATATTTTTGGATATTTTTTCGATTTTTTTCATACGCTTCAATACTATTTGTGGATTTCAAAAAGGGCTTCTTTAATGATTTGCTGGCAATCTGACTTAGAAGGACAAATAAACTCACAAAGTGCAAAATCCTCCTCAACAACTTCGTAAATACCTAATGCTTCCATAGTTTCAATATCTTTGATATAACAAGCTTTTAAAAGTTGATCGGGCAGTAATTTCATTGGAAAAACTTTGCTATAGAGATCTGTAAACATGGGAACTCTTTTGCCCCCAAACAATCGGGTGTCAATATTGTATTTTTTTTGAGGCATTAAAAAGGAGAAATAGGTTCTGGATAGGCTAAATTTCCCGAAGTTTGGCAAAATCCAGCCCAACAGTTCACGCTCTTCACTTTCAGGTATCACGGAGATCATATGATCATAAAAACCAACAAAGCCGTTGTTTCCAATATTGGAACCTGTTAAAACATTACCACTGATCACCCGAACTTCATCTTGTTTCAGATTGTTTTTTATAAGTTCCTGAACAGATACGCCATTAATCAAATCATAATATTGAGGATTAGTTACTGAACCACCGGCTAATGCTACTCTTTTAGAAAAATCAAGTTTATGATTCAGAAATAGGTTCCCAATATTACACAAGTTTTGAGGTTCAACATACCATACGGCTTCCCCTTTTTGAATGGGGGTTAAAAAATGGATCTGAGTTCCCACATTGCCTGAAGGATGAGGGCCCGAAAAGGGGACAAACTCACAATTGGGTATCTCATTGAGTTTTTCAACTATTGTAGGATCTTGTGATAAGATTTCGTGCATTTTTGATCCCACTTTTGCAGTTAGAAACAACTTCCCTTTTGTAAGTTTAGCGATGGTAGATATTCCTTTTAAAAACAAGTCCATTTTACCTTCCAGAAGATAAGAAACGTCAGGTGCTAAAGGAGATGTATCGGTACAACTTACATAAATGGCTTTTGGTTGTTGATCCGGATTGGCAATAACAGCGTATGGGCGTTGCCGAACCATGGGCCAAAGACCAGAAAACAGCAATGATTCTTTGATCTTCTCGGATGAATGATCATTGATTTTTCCGGAAAGATCGATGGTTTGGAACTGTTGATCCGATTCTATTGTAATAGATTCAATCTTTCTTTTTTCTCCGCGTACTATTTGGGTCACAGTACCACTAACAGGAGCTCCTATTTGGATTTTGTCATTTTCTTTAGCGAAAAAAAGGGGTTGCCCAACGAGAACTTTTTCACTTTCCTGAACTAACAATTTGGGAGTAAGCCATTTAAAATCATCAGGAGTGATCGCAAAATGTTGACAATTATATTTCTGAACAGAGGGAACAGCTTCTCCTACAAGCTTGATATCGAGTCCTTTTCTGGTTTTGATGGTTCTATGCATATCGAGAAATTTGATGCAACAATACTCATTTTTTATCATGCAAATTTACACTAAATTTTGAAATAGAAATTACTAAAAATAAAATTTAATTTTTTCTGTGTCTTAAAAAATGAAATAAAAAAAGGCTGCCCATTGGACAGCCTTTTGTAAAAAGATGTTGTTAAATAATTATTTTACAACATTGAATTTTTGTGTAGAAACACCGTTGTTAGTGTAAAGTTTAGCAATGTAAACTCCATTAGAAAAATCTCTAACGCTTACCATAACTTGGTTGTTAGTTTCAACATTTGAATAAATTAATTGACCAACTACGTTGAAAATTTCAACTTTATTGATATTAGATTCAGTTGCAAAAGTTACAAAGTCAGAAGCTGGGTTAGGATAAACTGAAGAAGC
>JAEWUL010000049.1 GCA_023459435.1 Bacteroidota bacterium | reverse complement strand
GTTTTAGAGTATGAAGAGCTTTTGTAAACTCCTGAAAAGTTGTGCCTCCAAATTGATTGATTTTGATATAACCGGTTTGTTTATCAATCATGTATGAGATATCAATAGAGAAAGTTTCTATAACATCACGAGTGATTTTGTATTGTAAAGTGGAGGTAATTCCAGGTCTCACAATTCCAAGTTCAACTTGTGTTCCCTTTTTACCTCTTAGTTTTTTGAATACTTTGTCATTGGTGATTCCCACTGCTGCAACTTTCTCTTTATCTACGGTTACAATTCGATCTCCGGCTCTGATCCCTGCTTTTTCAGAAGGGCCACCTGACGTTGCATTGATAACCATTACAGTGTCGTTCATGATGTTAAACTGGATCCCCACCCCTTCAAACGCACCGTCTAAATTCTCCTGTTGTACTTTATTTTGTTCTGCTGTGGAATAAGTAGAATGTGGATCCAATGTTTCGAGCATGGATGAGATCGCCCGTTCCATGAGTTGTTCACTATTCACAGTATCCACATAATTTTTTTGGATATAATAGAGCACTTCTTCCAACTTTGAAGAACGTTGGGTAACCATTTTCTCAATCTTATGATCAATGATATAGGATACTCCAAATAAAACAAGAAAAAGAGAAAATAAGAAGATGAGAATATAAAATAAGATTTTATTAAAAGTGCTATGCATGATCTGAAATAATTAAAAAATTTGTTTAAATGTTTTTTTGTCTTTTTAGTGAAGCTTGATGAAGAAGTTCCAGAAACTGGGTGATAAAATCCTGATATTGGTCATCAGGAAGTGACTCTCTCATATATTTTTGAACCACTTTTTTCCATTGTTCAGGTTGTAATAGAGCAATATTTTTGTTTTTTTTGATTAGAGCTATTTCATCAATAATCTCCATCCTTTTCCGAAGCAGTTCACTGATCTGGGTGTCAATAAGTCCGATTAGATTTCTATGTTTGAGTAAATCGATTTCTGTTGAACTGTTTACAGAAGATTTAAAATGTAGATTCTGAATCAGATGTTGAAACTGAGCCGGTGTGATTTGTTGATCCGCATCACTTAAAGCTTCTTTTGGAGTGTGATGAACTTCTAGCATTAATCCATCGAACCCATAATCAAGGGCAATTTGAGAAATATCAGGGATATAATCAATATTTCCACATATGTGGGAAGCATCACAAAGGAGAGGGATATCAGGAAAATGAGATTTTAAAACGATGGGGATCTCCCACATAGGACTATTTCTGAGTACATGTTCTTTTTCAACGGAGAATCCTCTGTGAACAGCGATAATATTTGAAATTCCTGCGTTTTTAATCCGATCAATGGCTCCCATCCATGTTTTTAGTTCAGGGGTGATCGGATTTTTTACAAACACTGCAATGGGTTGGTTTTGAACAGCATCCGCGATCTCCTGAACCAAAAAAGGGTTTACTGTAGTTCTGGCTCCAATCCAAATCGCATCAATACCATAATCAATGCAATGTTGAACCTGATCACCTCTGGCAACCTCAACACAAATGGGAATTTGATATTGTTTCTTGAGTGCAGCTAACCATTTTAAAGCTTGTACACCTGCTCCACAAAAATCTTTGGGATTGGATCTTGGTTTCCAAACTCCGGCACGAAAATAGGTGATCGGTATCCCGGTCTCCAGGATTTGTTGTGCTGTGATCAGAAGTTGTTCTTCAGATTCTGCTGCACATGGTCCCGCTATTAATATTGTGTTGTTTAACTCCATAATTCAGATAGAATATTGATCTGTTGTGGTAACATCGATATTTTATAATCTCCAATAGGTAGCAATTCACCCTCCACTTCACACCTTAAATGAGGATTCGATTTGATTTCAACAGATGCCGTTTTTAAAGAAGAAATCTCTTTGATCTTTTCAACATGTGATCCATTGAACAGGTTTTTAACGTTAAGTATAACCTTGAGTTTGGATACTTTTTCAATCATGATTACATCAAATAACTGGTCATTCGGTTTCCCTTGAGGACACTGTCTCATCCCATTCCCATTATATTGACCAATCCCAACAGCAATTGAAAAAATATCTTTTGTAAAGCTAAGTTCATTGGTCTGAATGGTAACGATGTTGGATTTGTGACGAAACAAAGTTTTTAATAAACCTAATAAATATACTGTTTCCGGGAAAAACCGGGGTTTTCTGTCTTTGGAATTGAAAATCACCTCAGCATCAAAACCAAAACCGGCAATGTTCAGAAAATATCTTTTCCCAGCAAGTACCTCATGATTAAAGATCTCAACCAACCCGATATCATGTTTTACAAAAGAGCCGGAATCGATCAGATTTTGGGTATATGCAAAACTGTTTTTTTTGAAATGGGTTCTGGCCCAATCGTTTCCCGTTCCTAAAATTATTGGGATCATAAAAATCTCTGAAGGATTTACACCACTTTCCAGTATCGCATTTACAAAAGAATTATAAGTCCCATCACCACCAACAACAATAAAATGACGTTCACCTTGATTACATAGAGATATGATTACTTGTTGTGCTTCATGAAGTTCTTCCGTGATATGACTAAGGTAATCCATTTTTAGTTTTTTCAAAATAGATTCAACCTGATGGAGATAGTTTCCACTTTTGTGTGACATGGCTAATGGGTTTAAAATCATGTGCCATGTAAGGTCATGTATGGTTGTTTTCATGTAATTTCATTTTAACCTGCAAAATTACCATTTTTTTATATATGATTTCAGCATTGTACTGAATTTATAGTTGTTACAAGAAAAAAATCAGATCATTTAAATGATTAATTGTAATAATTATTGTATCTTTGTAACCCCAAAATAAGGTGAATTTTAATATAAAAATTATCAAAATAAAATTAGATTATAGTATGTCAAAATTATTATTACTAGGAGACGAAGCGATAGGGCAAGCAGCTCTAGATGCGGGCATTTCAGGTGTTTATGCATACCCGGGTACCCCATCAACAGAAGTAATGGAATATGTTCAACATTCCAAACAAGCCATGGAAGGTAATGTTCACCGTTCGTGGTCTACAAATGAAAAAACCGCAATGGAGGCAGCCATCGGAATGTCTTATGCCGGAAAAAGAGCCATCGTATGTATGAAACATGTGGGCTTAAATGTTGCGGCAGATCCATTTATGAACTCTGCAATCACAGGGGCTAATGGTGGCTTGGTGTATTTGATTGCCGATGATCCATCCATGCACTCTTCTCAAGATGAACAAGATTCCAGATTCTTTGCAAAATTTGCATATATCCCTGTTTTTGAGCCTTCAAATCAACAAGAAGCTTATGATATGACTTATGAAGCGTTTGCTTTTTCTGAAAAATTCAGAATCCCTGTGATGATTCGTGTTACCACACGTCTGGCACACTCACGCTCCGGTGTTGTTCGTAAAGTGGTTCAACCTCAAAATGAGATCAAATTGTGTGACAATAAGAAACAGTTTATCCTATTACCGGGCAATGCAAGAGTATTCTATAGAGAATTGTTAGCTAAACAACCTCTTTTAGAACAAGAAGCTTTACAATCCAAATATAATGCCTATATTCCCGGGTCTGATAAAAGCTTAGGAATCATAGCTTCCGGAATTGCTTATAACTATGTGATGGAAAACTATGTAGGAACTCAATGTCCCTATTCTATTTTAAAAATTACACAATATCCAATCCCAACAGACCTTGTACAAAAAATTACCGATGAATGTGATGCAGTTCTGGTTGCAGAAGATGGCTATCCTCTTATTGAAGAACAATTAAAAGGATTATTGAATAACGGAAAACCTGTAAAAGGGAGACTTGATGGTTCATTACCAAGAGATGGTGAGTTAAATCCGAATAAATTAGCGGTTGCTCTTGGTTTACAAGATACGTATGGCGCTGATGTTCCTCAAATAGTGGCTCCACGTCCACCTGCATTGTGCCTCGGTTGCCCTCATATCGATTCTTATACAGCTCTTAATCAGGTCATGGAACAATATGGCCCAGGTAAAGTGTTTTCCGATATTGGGTGCTATACATTAGGTGCACTCCCTCCTTATAATGCGATCTACTCAACCGTGGATATGGGAGCATCTATCACTATGGCTAAAGGTGCTGCTGACGCCGGTTTACTCCCTGCAGTTGCAGTGATTGGTGACTCAACATTTACTCATAGTGGTATGACATCACTTTTGGACTGTATTGTTGAAAATACTCCTGTTACCGTGTTTATTCTGGATAATTATACTACAGGTATGACCGGAGGACAAGATTCAAATGCATTAGGCAGAATTGGTAATATTTGTAAAGGGCTGGGTGTTGCTGAAGAGCATATCCGCGTGATTACCCCCTTGAAAAAATTTCATGAAACCAATCTTCAGATTATTAAAGAAGAGATTGAATATCAAGGCGTTTCAGTGATTATCCCTACTAGAGAGTGTGTTCAAACCCTTAAGAAAAAACTGACCAAAAAATAAACCTTTTCAGATAGTAACCCAAATTTTAAAAAAGTATAAATAAATCATATGAAAATAGACATCATTTTAGCAGGAGTAGGTGGTCAAGGGATTCTATCCATTGCCTCAATTATTGGATACGCTGCCCTCAAAAAGGGATTAACACTTAAACAAGCTGAAACACACGGGATGAGTCAAAGGGGAGGAGATGTTCAGTCTCATTTCCGTTTAGCTGATCATGAAATCGCATCAGATTTAATTCCGATGGGACAAGCGGATCTGATCATCTCTGTAGAACCTATGGAATCATTGAGATACCTACCTTGGTTATCTCCAAAAGGGTGGTTAATCACTAATGACCAGCCTTTTATCAATATCCCCAATTATCCCCAAGCTGAAGTGCTTGCAGCAGAATTGAATAAGCTTACTAATAAAGTGATTATTAATGCTGATAAAATGGCAAAAGAATTAGGATCAGCAAGATCTGCCAATATGGTAATCTTAGGAGCTGCTTCTCCTTTTATCGATATTGAATTCTCAGCTATTGAAAATGCCGTAAGTGAAGTTTTCGCCAGAAAAGGGGAAGATGTTGTAAATACCAATCTTGCTTGCCTTCGTGCAGGGAGAGAATTTGCTCAAAAAAATAAATAATTATGAAAAGGAAAATTATTCTTAGAAATGTATTGTTCCTCTTTTTGTCTCTCTCTTTCCTATTCTCTCTGGGAAGTTGTTCCTCGAAAAAAAATTATTTGTATAAAGGAAAACCTTCCTCGTATTCCAAAGTGAGAACGAAACAACCCACCTGGAGTTCAACTACTTCCTTGAATACCAGATATAAATTGAAAAAAAAGAATAATAAAGTTTCATCAGTAAAAAAAGTGAAACATAAAGCCGAACATAAGTCAAGAGAATATAATCCAAATAAAAAATAAACCAAATGGAATTGAAAACCCCGTTGATCTCAATATGACCGGGGTTTTTATTTCATTTTTTATTACAGACATAAAATTAATTACTAAATTTTAAAATCACTCACAGATGAAATCAAATTTAGATACCAGAAAATATTGCTTTGTTGTAGTAGATGATGACCCTAATAATGTGATAGTTTTAAACTATATCCTTCAGGGTAGTGGATTGGAAGGTGAAGTGATCTATTTTGAAAAGCCTTCTCAGGCACTTCAGTTTTTCGAATCACATACTTGTGATTTGATGTTTTTGGATGTTGAGATGCCCGAAATGACAGGTTTTGAATTTTTAGAAAAACTTCATAATCCTCCATATACTATTGTGCTGACATCCTATTCCCAAAAATATGCTGAAAAAGCGTTCTCCTTTATTGATAGAAATCTAATCGATTTTATTTCTAAAGATAATCTTCTAAAATCTATTCCAAGAAATAAAGAACGTTTTATTGAAAAATTTAAGGATCACTATATATACACAAAATGTAAAACCGGAACAGAAGATATCGTTAGGATCCCTTTTTCAAAAATTAAGATGCTGATTAAGTCCAGAGCTTTCGTTTTCTTTGTTCTTGAAGATGCCCCTGAAGATTATTATTATCTGGAATCTGATCTGGATGAAGTGGAAGCCATGTTGCCTAAAGGGAGCTTTTATCGTATTCGTAAAGGTAAAACAATTGTCATTTCACACATGAAATACTATTTATCCGGAAAAATTTTTCTGGGAAAAAGTTATAATGGAAAAGAACTTGTATTGGAAGTACCTTACAGAGAAAGAAAAAACTTTGTCTCTTTTATTAAAAACAGGCACTCAATGGTCCCCATGAAGGAATAGAAAATGAATCCCTGTCATCGGTTAAATAAAATACCAATCTGAGCAGTTGGATTGTAAAAAAACTCTTTATTTGAATTCCTTGTTGTTAAACACAATGTCTGGAATGTAAATGAAATTTTCGACGTTAAAGCAAAATCGACACTTAATATGGGTGAAAATGTTATAACACTATATTCATAAAGATAGGCATCTTTTAATGTTTGTTGCTTTTGTTGTTCAATATGTAAATTGTCAACACCTCCCATCCCTCCATAAAAGGATGCTGTCAAACGAAATCGTCCCGTTTTATAGGTTGCCCCCGCAAAAAAACCACCATATCCTAATTTTATATAAGAATTGTCGGATCCAGTTGATTTGTAATGGGTATTTTGACTTCCACCATAAATACCACAAGTGAAATAATCCCAAAAATAGAACCGGAGAATTCCCCCAATTGCAGTGCTATACCCCTCAATCTTTTGATGTGCATTGTAAGCAATCGTATATCCGGGTTGATAGAATAGCATTCCACCGCTATAATGGTCTTTTTTAACATCTTGGGCCTGAAGTGAAAGAAAACCAAATAGGAGAAATATAATGATCAGTTTTCGCATTTCTGTTATTTTTTGTGAATTATAAAAAAGCACTTACTCATGGGTGTGGTAAGTGCTTTATTTCGTGTGATTCCGACTGGGATCGAACCAGTAACCTACTGCTTAGAAGGCAGTTGCTCTATCCATTGAGCTACGGAACCTTTTTCAAAAAAACAGGGTGGTTTTTTAGGTTTAATGCCCTAATAGAGCCACTTTATATTCCCATTTTTGAGGGTGCAAAATTACAAAAAAAAACAATATAAATTACGAATAAAATTGAAAAAAGGTTTTTTTCTGAATTTATCTATTTGGTATTTTGATTTTTTGTCCAATTTGAATAGCGTTCGCATTTTTTATTCCATTATAAGTCATCAATTCTTTGATGGTAGTGTTATACCTTTTTGCAATGGAATTTAAGGTATCCCCTTTCTTTACGATATAGACAATATCTTTTTGCGATCCTGTTTCAGGTTTTTCAGATTGAACACTGGCAGGAGGAGAAGTTACAGCTGTAGAATCAATAGATGAAGTAGTTTTAGAAGAGTCAGCAGGAGCTTCAACTGGTTTTTTCCCCGAATATTCATATCCCACAAAAAGTCTTTGTTTTGGTTTTACATAATTCGATTTGAGTTTATTCATCTGTTTCAGCTCGGAAACGGATAATCCATATTTTCCTGAAATTGAGGCCAATGTTTCTTTCGATTTGACTGTATGATATAGTTTTTTATAATCAGTTGATTGTACTGCTTCACCGGTAAACATACCCTGATACACTTTGATCGGAGTGAAATAATCTTCGTATTTGAAATTGCAGATAGAATCTTTAAGTTCCAAAAACCGAATGATATCTTTATTTTTTAAGCGTAATGGATAGGGTTCCGAATAGGCAGGGATCACCATCCTTTTGTATTGAGGATTTAATATTTTGATTTCATCCATATCAATATCTAAAACGTTTGAAATCTGTTCAAAATGGATTTCTTGATGAATCATCACTGTATCAACGGAAAATGGAATCGATATTTTAGCAGCAGGGATTCCATGTTGTTGATGATAGGTTACTAAATAGAGTGCAGCAATATAGGCTGGGAAGTAATTTTGAGTTTCTCGTGGAAGATAGGATCGTACACTCCAGAAGTCTGTCTTTCCTCCTGATCGTGAAATAGCCTTTCGTACATTCCCTGCCCCACAGTTGTATGCAGAAATTGCAAGCCCCCAATCATTGA
>JAEWUL010000048.1 GCA_023459435.1 Bacteroidota bacterium | reverse complement strand
GCCCACAGCATCATGGTGGGATTGTGGGGAATACATTTCTACTGCACATAAATTGTTGGTTGGTCACCCACCTGGTGCCCCAACATTTCAAATACTTGGTGCTTTTTTCAATCTTTTTGCAGGAAATGATCCTACAAAAGTTGCTTTTGCCATTAACACTTTATCTGCAGTATGTAGTGGGATGACTATTATGTTTTTGTTTTGGACCATCACTTTACTTGGGAAAAAACTGGTTGCAAAATTAGGCGGTTTCACACTACTTCGTCAGATTGCTCTTTTTGGAGCTGCAATGGTGGGAGCTTTAACCTATACTTTTTCGGATACTTTCTGGTTTTCTGCTGTGGAAGGTGAGGTTTACGGTATGTCATCTTTCTTTACCGCACTCGTTTTCTGGTGCATCCTGAAATGGGAGGAGGAGTATGACAATAGACTCGATAACATTAACCCACACAGATGGCTGGTGTTGATTGCGTACCTTGTGGGTTTATCTATCGGGGTTCACTTGCTGAATTTGTTAACACTACCTGCGATTGCTATGATCATGTACTTTAAATTATCCAAAAATACAACGATTTATGGTGTGATTCAAACCATTGGAATTGTCTCTTTAGTTGGCGGATTCTTTTTGCCAGGTGTTTGGATGGCGATCATCTGGGTGTTGGTTACTATTCCATGTATGTACTTTTCATTTAAGTCGGGTGCTATTAAAAATATGGCAGAATGGGGTGTATTGTTTACTTTGGCAGCATCATTCATTTTGCTTGGTATCATACTGTATGGTATCATCCCTGGTATCGTTAATTATGCTGGAAAATTTGAAATATTCTCTGTAAATACTCTCGGATTACCTTTTAACTTTGGAACAGTAGTTTATTTTTTAATTATCATTGGTGTGATTGTTTGGGGTTTATACTACAGCAATAAAAAAGGGAAACGGATATTGGCTGCCTCTATCTTATCGTTTGCTTTTTTGTTGATTGGGTATTCCACTTTTATTACCTTAGTGATTCGTTCCAATGCCAATCCAACCATTGATGAGAATAATCCTGAAGATGCTGTTGCTTTGTTATCCTATCTGAATCGGGAACAATATGGTTCAAATCCACTGTTCTATGGCGAATCTTATAACTCTAAACTGATTGGATATGAAGATGGGACCCCTGTCTATGTCAGAGATGATAAAACAAAAAAATATGTGATTTCTAACTCGAAGAAAGATACCAAATATGTGTTTGATCAGGCAGACTTGATGCTTTTCCCCAGAATGTGGTCCAGAGATAGATCACAGGAGTATATCAACTGGTTAAAAACTCATTATGATCCTACTAATGCATCAGATCGAGAAAATATCAGACATCTTGAAAGGGGAAAATTACCCACTCCGGCACACCACAAAAAGTTTATGATGACGTATCAGTTTAACTATATGTATTTTAGATACTTTATGTGGAATTTTGCTGGTAGACAAAACGATATGCAAGGTCGTGGTGATATCTATAACGGAAATTGGGTAAGTGGAATCCCGTTTATTGATCATAAAATGGTGGGAAATCAGGTGGATTTACCTAGAAGTATCGAGAGACCAGGACATAATAAATATTTTATGCTTCCTTTGTTTTTAGGACTTATTGGGTTAATATGGTATTCCAAAAAAGATGGACAAAATTCATTTGTGGTTGCTCTTTTGTTTCTAATGACAGGCTTGGCCATTGCCTTTTATCTCAATATGTATGCTTTTCAGCCTCGGGAAAGGGATTATGCTTTTGCTGCTTCATTTTATGCATTTTCCATCTGGATCGGTTTTGGTGTTTTTGCATTGATTAATGCACTTGAAAAACTAAAAAATCAAAAGGTTCAAATCATTTCTGCTGTTTTGGTATTGGTGATTACTACAGGTTTGGTACCTGGAGTAATGGCTCATCAAAACTGGGATGATCATGATCGTTCCCATAGATATACTGCTTTAGCTGTAGCAAAAAACTATCTGGATTCATGTGCTCCAAATGCCATTATCTTTACTTTAGGAGATAACGATACATTCCCGTTGTGGTATGCTCAGGAAGTGGAAGGATATCGGACTGATGTGAGAGTTTGTAACCTGAGCCTATTAAATACCAGCTGGTATATTGATCAAATGAAACGAAAAGCTTACAATAGTGAACCTCTTCCGATCTCAATGACTTGGGATACTTACAAAGATGGTTCCAGAGAACAGATCATTTTCAATCAGGGTGGTGGTCAGTTTATTGATCTTAAAACCGTTATGGATTATATCAAACAACCACAATTTGATAATAAAAGATTGCTTGTTTTCTTACCAGAAGGCTACAGAACAGATGGTCAGGCTATTCCGGGAAGTTTCTCTATTCCTGTGGATAAGCAAAAAGTACTGGCTAACGGAACCGTTGCACCTCAAGATTCAGCTCTTGTAGTAGATCGAATCAGATGGAACTTAAAAGATGATGGAAATGTGGTGAATGTATTAAAAGCTTATCTGGTAATGATGGATATTTTAGCTCATAACAATTGGGAACGACCCATCTATTTTGCCTCTACTACCGGCCCTGAGGGATGGTTTGGTCTTGAAGACTATTTCCAGCTGGAAGGGATCGCTTACCGATTGGTGCCCATAAATACTAAAACATCTTATCCTTCTCTAGGAAGAATAGATACAGATATTCTATATAACAATCTTATTAATAAGTTTGGAGATCATTCCAGAATTGATCGGGTAAACAACCCCGATGCTCCTCCTACAACTCCATATCCTTATCTTTGGGGTGGACTGAATGACCCAAGAGTATACAATAATGAGGATAATAACAGACTATTCTCCAATATCAGTCTGATGCATACCCGCTTGGCAGATGCATTGATAGAAAAAGGGGAGTTCTCAAAAGCAGAAACAGTATTGGATCGTGTGAGTTCCATTTTTGATCCCAATGTAACACCTTTGGTTCAATCATACAATATCCCCTTTACTTTTCAGAATATTGAAATGGTGAAGTTGTATTTCAAAGTACCTACACCAACAGCTGCAGAAAAAGGATTGAAGCTGGTTCACTCCTTTTTGGATGAACTAAAAGAGAGTTTCGATTGGGTTGAAACATGTGATGAGAGAACTTTACAGATCCAAAATGAGAATATTTACTATTTTACTGTGTTCTTGAATGATGTGTTGAAAACATTGAATCCAGAACAGTTAAAAACGGTTCTTCCTAAATTGAATCAGATCAAAACCAACGAAATCTCTAAAAAAATGATTCCTCAATTATCTAAAGATGCTTCTAATACCATTAAGAAATTTTATTCTTCTGATGGATCCAATTTTGGAGTTCTCCAAAGAGAAACGTACAAGATATTGTCCACTTTAGCCAGTTGGGAATCAATATTAATAGCCCAAAACAATACCCAGCAAGGGGCCTTTTTAAAAGCTGAAATTGAAAAACATTTTGTAGCCCTTGCCGGTGTTGATCCAAGATTAAGAACATCAATTGAGTATGCAATCTATCCGGAAAGAGAACCTAAAGAGTCACCAATCATTGCAATTCAATAATTATGAAGATATTAGTAGTTGGAAGAGGTGGTAGAGAGCATGCCATTGCATGGAAATTAGCTCAATCTAATAGAGTTACCGAACTGTATGTAGCCCCGGGAAATGATGGGATGAATCAACAATACCACGCGGTTCCAATCAACGAAACCGATGTGGACGGATTAGTTGAATTTGCTAAAAAAAATCAAATTGATCTTACCATTGTGGGCCCCGAATCTGCTCTCATGGCAGGAGTTGTTGATCAGTTCCAAAAAAACAATCTTAAGATATTTGGGCCTACGCAAAAGGCAGCAATGATAGAGGGTTCTAAAGAGTTTGCTAAAGATTTGATGACAAAATATCATATTCCTACAGCAGACTATAAAACATTCACCTGTTATGATGAAGCGGTTGCTTATCTGGATCAAAAGGGGACTCCTATTGTTGTAAAATACGATGGTTTAGCGGCTGGAAAAGGCGTTGTTGTAGCGATGACTTACGAAGAAGCATTGACTGCTCTTCAGGATATGTTGCTACACTCTAAATTTGGAGAAGGAAAAGTGATTTTGGAAGAATTTCTTAATGGTCCTGAATTCTCTTTGATGGCGCTTGTAAACGGTGAAAAAGTGATCCCATTGGCTATTGCCCAAGATCATAAAAGAGCTTATGATGGTGATCAAGGACCGAATACTGGTGGAATGGGCGCTTATACCTCTGTTCCTATTATCCCGGAAGAGATGATTCAGCTTGCTGTGGATACGATCATGAAACCTACAGCTCAGGCCATGGTTACAGAAGGAATGCCATTCACAGGAATCCTTTATGGTGGTTTGATTTTAACGCAAAATGGTCCTAAAGTGATCGAATTTAATGCCCGTTTTGGAGATCCTGAAACCGAAGTGGTTCTCCCTAAGATGAAAAGTGATCTTGCTGAAGTGATTTTGGATCTTTTAGATGGAAAAATCAAAAATATAGAATGGCATAACAACTACTTCTTAGGTGTTGTTCTGGCTTCTAAAGGATACCCGGATCCGTTTGAAAAAGGAATAGAAATCAAAGGATTGGATCAAGTAAAAAATACCATTTTTCACATGGGAACAGCCTGGAAAGAGGGCAAATGGGTGAACAATGGGGGAAGAGTTTTGTTCGTTGTTGGAGAAGGAGTATCACTAATTGATGCACACAAGAATGCATATAATACCATATCACAAATCCAATCGGATGCCTTGTTCTTTAGAACAGATATCGGATGGCAATCGATAAAAGATCTTGAAAAATGATAAAAAAAGGACTAATTTTACTGGGGGAGTATTTTATTTTTCTCGGAAAAGTGTTTGCCAAACCGATCAAGTGGAAACTGTTTTTTAAAAAACTGATCGATGAAATGTACAATATGGGTGTTGGATCACTGCCTATTGTGCTTATCGTTGCTGTGGTTATGGGTGCTGTTGTAACTTTGCAAACAGGGCTCCAGATCGAGAGTAACTGGGTCCCTAAATGGACTGTAGGTTTTACAGCCAGAACATCGATCATTATGGAGTTTTGTCCCACCATTATCAGTTTACTCCTGATTGGAAACTTAGGCTCAAGGATAACAGCAGAGATAGGTGGAATGAGAGTTACAGAACAGATTGACGCTTTAGATGTGATGGGAATCAACTCCTTCTCTTTTCTCGTATTACCGAAAATTGTTGCCTTATTGATAGTGAATCCAACTTTGATCATATTAAGTATGTTTTGTGCTCTTATGGGAGGTTATTTTGTGTCATTAACCTCTAATGTAGTAGCACCTTATGATTATATTGACGGGATCACTTCCTTCTTCAGAATGTATGATGTGTACTATTCCCTGATCAAAACTTTTGTTTTTGCCTTTGTGATTGGTTCCGTTGCTTCTTTTTACGGATATAAAATTGAAGGGGGAGCTTTGGAACTCGGTAAGGCAAGCACAAATGCTGTTGTAACATCCAGCTTTATTGTGCTCATATTAAATCTTGTTATTACTCAAATCATGTTGTAAAATGATAACCATTAAAAATCTATATAAACAATTCGGAGATACTGAGGTTTTGAAAAACATCAATACTGAGTTTGAGGATGGAAAAGTGAATCTTATCATTGGAAGGTCCGGTTCCGGTAAAACAGTGTTGTTGAAATGTATTATCGGATTGTTACACCCAACATCAGGTCAGGTTTTATTTGACAACAGAGATTTTCATGCATTTCCAGGATACGTGCAAAATGAATTAAAAATGGAGATGGGCGTGGTATTTCAAGGGTCAGCATTGTTTGATTCCCTTACGATTGAAGAGAATGTGATGTTCCCTTTGGATTTATTAACCAAAAAGAGTTACCAGGAAAAACAGGAACGTGCCAATTATTGTCTTCAAAGAGTGGGCCTAGAAAACACCAATAAACTATACCCCTCAGAACTCAGTGGTGGAATGAAAAAAAGAGCTGCCATTGCCAGAGCGATCTCGTCCAATCCTAAATATCTGTTTTGTGATGAACCGAACTCAGGATTAGATCCTAAAACATCCATCATGATTGATGAACTGCTCTATAGTATCACACATGAATTTAATATTACTACCATCATTAATACCCATGATTTGAACACAGTAATCACTATCGGAGAGACAATCTCCTACATTCAAGATGGTATTCTGGAATGGAAAGGTACTAAAGATGAGGTGTTGATCTCTGATCATGACAAATTAAATGACTTTATATATGCACAACCGCTCACTCAAAAAATGAGAGGGTTTGTTAAATCATAATTCAAAAATGAACTATATCGACATTTTTATTCTGATTCCTCTATTGTGGTTTGGGTATAAAGGGTTCTCAAATGGGTTGATCAGAGAGTTAGTGTCAATAATAGCTTTAATAGTCGGACTATATGGGTCTTTTAAATTTTCAGATTGGGTAGAAGTTTGGATTCATAATGATAAAATACCACACGAAGTTTATTTTGCGATCACTTTTTTAATGGTTTTGGTTTTGGTATTTATTATGGGTCGATTTGTTGAAAAAGTGATGAAGCTTATGATACCTGAATTTGTAAACAACATTGCCGGGGCCCTATTTGGAGCCTGTAAAGTAGTTGTGATCTTTAGTGCTTTCATTTTTTTTATAAATAGCATAGATACCAAAGAGGTATTGCTCACCCCTAAAACCAAACAGGAATCAATTCTGTACAAATATGTTGAACCTGTTGTTCCCAAGCTTAAGACCTATTACGAAAGGTTTTAGATACCATTTGTCCGCTATCAGATAACTGTTTTTAAAGAGCTTTTCCATTTTTTCTTCATCAATTTATTTGTATTTATGGTTAAAAATACCTAGAAATGGGGATATAAATATCAAAAAAAAAGATGTACTTTTACCACGATTTTTTAGTGTATGAAGAACCTGATTAAAAATTGTAAAGTTGCCGGTAGTGTTGTGATGTTGCTGCTTTTTATTAGCTTTTACATCAGCAACACCATGTTCTATCATACACACCTTGTTAATGGATCTGAATTGAGCCACTCTCATCCATTCAAACATCAAAAGAGTAATAATTCTCCTTATGAATCACATTCACACTCAAATTCAGAGTATAATTATATCCAAGAACTCAATAAAGCTGTCTGGCAAAAAACATCAACTTTTGTTGCTGATTTTTCACCTGTTGCTTATTATTGTAAACCGGTGAGTTTATATGTTCCTCCTTTAATTGTAGAATCTGAATATACGTTTAGTCAGTTGCGTGCGCCTCCAGCCATCAATTAGAGCAAATTCCCACATTACAGCTCTTAAATTATTTTTAAAAATATTAGTTCATTTAAAACTATTGATGCTATTTGATATTTTACAATGAACACAACTACTTTTTTTTAATCAACCTCATTTTTTAATCTTTACAAATCATATCATTTTATGAAAAAAATATTTTTAATTTTACTAATACTATCCATTGCATTTCAGATTTTTTCTCAGACACCAAAAACTGATGCAAACATTATTGGGCATGTAACAAGCAATGGTACTCATGTTTCTTTTGCTAATGTAGTGATAAAAGGAACAACTATCGGGACAGTAACAGATGAAACAGGGCATTACCATTTGGTTCATATTCCCATAGGACAGGCAACCATTGTTGTTTCATTAATCGGTTATAAACCACAAGAAAAAATTGTGATAACAGAAGCTAATAAAACTCTTGAAGTAAAATTCGAGCTTGAAGAAGATGCACTCAATCTTGGGGAAGTTGTCGTTTCCGCTGATCGTAGCACACAAAAGAGAACGGAAGCACCAATCATTGTGAATACCCTGTCTCCAAAACTTTTTAACCCAATCGTTAACCCTTAGTGAAGGCTTAAACTTTTCACCTGGATTGCGTTTAGAGAACAACTGCCAGAATTGTGGATTCACACAAGTGAGGATGAATGGGATGGAAGGGCCCTATTCACAAATCCTGATTAATAGTAGACCCATATTTAGTGGGTTAGCGGGTGTGTATGGGCTGGAACTTATTCCAACAAACATGATTGAAAAAGTAGAAGTGGTTCGTGGTGGAGGTTCTGCTCTTTTTGGAAGTAATGCAATTGCCGGTACAATCAATATCATATTAAAAGACCCAACAACAAATACGTATGAAGTAGGTAGTCATTATGCTTTAACGGGTATAGATCGAAAAAATGAAACTAAAACAGCTAGCGATTTGTCCGTCAATTTTAACACGTCATTGATTTCAAGCGACCATAAAACAGGAGTTTCCCTATATGGATTTACTCGGGAAAGAAAAATGTTTGATGCCAATAATGATGGGTTTTCAGAAATTGCCCCTATGAGTAATCTTACTATAGGTACCAGGTTTTTTCATCGCTTCGGTTATAGAAGTAAGTTAACAATAGACTTCTTTACCATCAAAGAGGAGCGAATCAATCTTTGAGTGACTATGGAAATTCTAATGATAAAACCTACAATGTTGGCACACAATACAAAGCACATTTCGGAAAATCATCCATTATAATGGGTCTTGAAAATACGGGTGGTTTTCTAACGGATAAAAAATTGGGCTATCCAGATTATGATCATGCCGTTATTGTTGATGATTCCATCGTTTCTGTACCCCATACATCAAATACAACAATTGCGGAACAATCTTCAGTAACGACAGGTGTTTTTGCACAGTACGAGTTAAAGTGGAAGAAAGCAACAGTTGCTTTGGGTGGTAGGTATGACCATTACGAAATCAAGGACTTGGTAAAAACTGAAATTGATTCTAAAACAGGCAATGTGTTTAGTCCAAGAATTAGCATCATGTACGAAATAGTTAAAGAGTTACAAGCCAGGGTTAGTTATTCTCAGGGGTATCGTGCTCCTCAGATTTTTGATGAAGATTTACATATTGAGACATCTGGTTCCAGACAGGTTATAAATATTAACGATCCAAATCTCAAACAAGAAACCAGCCATAGTGTTATGGCTTCACTTGATTTTAATAAATTGATGGGGAAACTATTTACAGGTTTTCTCGTGGAAGGGTTTTACACACGCTTAGAAAATCCATTTGTTAATGAGATTGGAATCCCTGAAGAGGATGGTACTGTTTATTATACAAGAAAAAATGCAATGGGTGGGGCAACAGTTCAAGGGATCAATGTGGAACTTAAACTTAAACCGTTAAAAGATTTTTCCTTTACTTCTGGTTTTACAATACAATCGAGCAAATATGATGAAGTTCAGGAATTCGAGGAAAAACGGTTCTTCCGTACCCCAAACCAATATGGTTTTTTTGCAATAGATTGGGATTTTTATAAAAAATTTTGTTTATCAGCAACAGGAAACTATACGGGTCATATGCTTGTTCCCTATTTTGGTACTGAAAATCCAAATGGCGAATTGCGAACATCTGAAAGGTTTTTTGATCTAGGTGCAAAACTTACCTATACCGTAAAACTCAATGGTGCTTCTGTTCAATTTTCTAGTGGTATTAAGAATATCTTTAACGCGTACCAGTCTGATTTTGACGAAGGGATAGATCGTGATCCTGCATATATGTACGGACCGGTATCTCCTCGTACCATTTATTTTGGAATAAAAGTTGGAAATTTTTTAAATTAAGGGGCTGTTGTTCAACATTTGAAGTGGATAATTATTGTAACTGAACATTAAAATATTTAAGTTGTTTTGTAACGAAATCATCGTTTTACTGTCTAACTTAATACATTTAAAAAAACTATTGTTACAATTTTATAATTAATTGATCCTTCATTTAGAATGTTTGAATTATGATACAAATAGATCCAAAAAATTCAATCCGTGAATCTGACCAAGATGCCAGACTTTTGAGGATGATCGATCAAAACGAAGCTCAAAAAACACAACCTGATTTGAATCAAAACCGAAAAAGGATTCGTCTCTGTATCATACCCCTTCTATTATTGTTGGCTTTATTGAGTTTTCCCCTTTGGAATTCTTTAATCAAGAACGAAGTACACGAAAAATCGATGTCTTATCAACAATTCAGAAATTCATTACATTTGGTTTCTCAACATTTTAATCAACTGAATGAGATCCCTTTTGTTTCAGATACAACAAAGGTGAAAATAAAAAGAATACTCTCCGGACAAGTTGTAGATTTAGCGATGAAATATTATGAAAATGTGAATATTAACGTGATCACAATGGATCAGAGTACGCATAAAATAAAAGAAATCAAAAGTTGACACTGACACTATGGCATATAATCATTTTTCATAGCCTTCATGATTATATGCCTAGTCAGTGTATCAACCCTTGTTTTTTGCAATTTCAATGATTCCGTTCGCGATAACATGGATCGCATCAGGAAGTCCGAATTTTTTGATTTCTTCAGCCATGGTGGCTGCTTTGGTTTCATTTTGGATAAGCTCCAGCAATTGCGGAATCAGCTTTTCATTCACCTGTTGATCATGAATGAGGATTGCTGCATCATGATCAGCCAGTGCAGCCGCATTTTTCGTTTGATGGTCTTCGGCAGCATAAGGGAAAGGAATAAGTAGGGTAGGAGCACCCACCAGT
>JAEWUL010000047.1 GCA_023459435.1 Bacteroidota bacterium | reverse complement strand
CCCATACTCAATATGGGAAATCGTTTGATTGATTTCCTGGCAAATCTCTTATTCAGGCCCTTTATTCGTACTCCCCAAAAAGGAGCTGAGACTATATTGTATCTTGCTTTAGATGAATCTGTTTCAGGAAGATCAGGCGGATTTTATTCCAACAAAAAAGAGATCCGGTTGCCTAAAAAATATTATTTGGGTAACGAGCGTTATCTTTTAAGGAAGTTAACCCATCAAATATTGAAAAACAATCAGATTGAATTATGATCATACCACCCTATTTGAAACGAGGTGACACCATTGGGTTTGTTGCACCAGCAAGAAAGATTTCGATTGCTGAATTGGAAGTTTCGGTTCAGTTTCTTCAAAAAGCAGGATTTCATGTTGTTTTCGAGGATTCTCTTTTTGCTGAAGAGCATCAATTTGCCGGAAATGATGAGATCAGAAGAAGTGGTTTTCAAAAAATGCTGGATAGAAAAGATGTTTCTGCTATCTGGTGTGTTCGGGGTGGATATGGATCAGCAAGAATCATTGATCAATTGGATTTTAGTACATTTTGTAAGCATCCAAAGTGGATTTGCGGATTTAGTGATGTGACTGTTTTTCATAGTCATATTCATCAAAATTTTGGTATTGCTACTCTTCATTCCTTGATGCCGATCAATGTGAATCAAGAGAACTCACTTCAGCTCCCTCCACAACTCATGGTTCAGCTTCTGATGGGTGGTGCAATGGACTACACCATAGAATCACACTCATTAAACAGGGAAGGGGAAGCTAAAGGTATTTTGGTTGGAGGGAATCTTTCGATCTTGTACTCTTTAAACGGAACTATTTCCGATCTGGATACAAGGAACAAAATCCTATTTATGGAAGATCTGGATGAATATTTATACCATATCGACCGGATGATGCTGAATCTGAAAAGGAGCGGAAAACTTGAAGGGATCAAAGGCTTGATTATAGGTGGAATGAGTGAGATGCGAGACAACACCATCCCGTTTGGAATCGATGCTGAGCACATTATCCGACATCACTGTGAATTGTACGATTTCCCGATCTGTTTTGGGTTTCCTGCAGGGCATATTCAGGATAACAGGCCATTAAAGCTAGGGGCCCTTGTTGATTTAAAAGTATCCAAAAATGGGAGTTCATTAATAGAAAAGTAGATTTTTTAATCATATACCAGGTATTTATTCATATTCATGAAAAAGTTATTTTGCAAGTTTACATTAAAATTATTTAGGTATAAGCTAGATTATACTCATGTGCCTCAGGATGCACATAAGTCCATTCTATTATTTGCCCCTCATACCAGCTGGCGAGATTTTGTTGTGGGGAAACTTGCCGTTACCGCTTTAGGGGTTGAAACATACGTATTGATTAAAAAATCAGCTTTTTTCTTTCCCCTAGGACCAATTTTACGTTATTTCGGCGGGATCCCTGTAGATCGTGGCAATTTCAGTCGGTTTACGACACAAGTAGCTGATACCATCAAAGCAAAAGAGAAGATGGCGGTGATTATTTGTCCGGAGGGTACAAGATCTTTGGTTAAAAAGTGGAAAAGAGGTTTTTATGTGATGGCAGAAAAAGCAAATGTTCCTGTTGTTTTAGGGTATTTGGATTACAACACCCGTAAATGCGGATTGGGCCCTGTTTATCATTTAACCGGAGATTTTGATTATGATCTACAAGAGATTCAAAAGTTTTATTACGGTATGAGAGGCCGCTATAAGGGTTTGTTTCATTTAGAGAACATGGAACTTTTGGAATCTATGAATATTGAGGATCCAGTGTAAAGTTGATAAAATCATTGAGTGGTTTTACAGCACACATCCCTTTTTGAACCCATTCCATAAATTGATCGTTCACAACATTTTCCATTTTAAAAATATGAGAAGCAAAAAAGTGTTTATTTTTCAGTAATTCAATATGTTCAAAATCAGCGGGGTATCCGACAGGGTTCTTTTTTAATTTTTCAATAGGATCGATACCGGAATAGAACTTTTTAAAGGATGGATTATTTAAGATTTTATTAAAGTCATCGATTTGGTAATAGATCTCTTTGCGAAGTGTTTTCAGATATTCGGGTTGGGGCATATAGATTCCACCACCAAAGAATGATTCTTTAGGATCCAGATGGAAATAGTAGCCGGCTAATAAGGAGTTTCTCCCCCCATTTTTAGCCATATAGCAGCCAAAGTGAGTTTTGTATGGATCTTTATTTTTAGAAAACCTTACATCTCTATAGATACGATATAGACACTGTTTTATTTCAAGATTTGCTAATGCAGGATCCACAGATTGCATGTAAGCGAGAAGATCAGTAGCGAATGCTTCAAAGTTTTTACGCGCTTTTTCGTATCGGGGTTTGTTATTGTTAAACCATTCCCGATTATTATTTTCAGCTAGATCTTTAAGAAATTCGAGGGTGTGTTGTTCAATGTTATGCATGGTTAAAAATATTTGATAATGGAATACAAAAGTAGTTAAAAATTAGCAAATGAGTAAATTCGTAAATGAGCAAATGAACAGTGTCTCCTTCCAAAATCAATTTTACCCTTTGCCTTTTCTTTTGTTCAATATTTCATGTTTAATAATTTATATATTATGCTTTATATTGAATTTTTTTTATGAATGTCCGTCAACATACCAAAGTATAATGGTTCCCTTTTTTAGGGCAACAAAAATTAAAATTTAACGTATAAATAATTTTAAAAAAGTTGTCTTATGGAAAAAAAGTCAAGAAGAAAGTTCAGCTCCGCTTTTAAATCAAAAGTGGCAT
>JAEWUL010000046.1 GCA_023459435.1 Bacteroidota bacterium | reverse complement strand
ATTTTTAAAATGGAATCCCTTTTTATGAATTCTTAACATTTTGATTTCTAATATTCTAGATATTATTTATTGTTGATTTTCAAATAATCATATAATTTTTCGTGTAACACCAATCTTATTTTACTTTTGGCCAGATTATTAGGTTCTGTTTTAGGATGAACTCTATTGGATAAAAATATGTAGATCAGTTGTTCCTGAGGGTCAACCCAAACCACGGTTCCGGTAAAACCCTGATGCCCAAACGTGGATGGTGGTGCCTGTTTAGGGAGAATATCGCTCGGCTGATCAGCACTGGGAGTATAAAACCCTAACCCTCTTGATTTTGTACGATGTATGTTGTAATTACCGGTAAATAAATGAACGGTTGATTCGGATAAATAGCGTGTTTGATTATAAACTCCTTTTTGTAGGATCATTGTTAAAAGTATTTTTAGATCTTCCGCATTGGAAAAAAGTCCGGCATTTCCGCAAACCCCACCAAAAAGGGCTGCTGTTTGATCATGTACATACCCTTGCACCAACTGCATCCTGAATGAGGAGTCGTATTCAGTAGGTGCAATTCTATGGAGAGGAACCCCTTTTGCTAAAGGATTAAAGAAACTATTGTTCATTCCCAATGGTTGGTAAAACTGTTCACTTAGATATTGCTCCAATGTTTGTTGGGTGATCGTTTCTACAATCTCTTTTAACAATAAAAACCCTAAATCACTATATACATACCTCTTACGATCTACATTGAATCCTTTCATCTGAGCAAAGATCTCATCTTGAAAAGCTTTATTTAAGTACAGGTTTTTTGCGATTGGGATCGTAAATGTTTCGTTTGGAATATCGTTACAATAAAGATACCGGATACTATCGGTCTCAAATCTTTTATAAAACGGGATATAAGCTGGAAGCCCTGAGGTATGGGTTAACATTTCATCAATGGTGATCCTGCCTACACCACTCCCTTTAAAAAAGGGCAAATATTGTTCCACCTGATCCCTTAATCCTATTTTTTTCTGATCATATAGTTTCATTACAGCTAAAGTCATACTTGCAATCTTTGTTATTGATGCAATATCATAGATTGTATTGTCATCTACGGGGATTTTGTGATCATAATCCAGATATCCATAATTTTTTTTCCATATCGTTTTCCCTTTATGAAACGCTAAAAGCTGACACCCCGGAAAATATTTGTTTTTGATCCCATCCATTATAATGGAATCAATCTCTTTTTCTATTGGATGAACCGAATTAGACTTTGTTTTAATATCAGGTTGTTTAGGCAGTATAAGATCAGAGCTTTTACCCAAAGGAGTGTAATAGTTTGTGCCGGATTTATAAGAGAGAGTCGTTACAGGAAGTACTCCTTCAAAACGAAACTTTCCAAAAATGCCATTTAAAACACTTTCGACACTATTCCCGGTTCTTTGGTATCCCACAATGACCGAACTAAAATGGGATATTGTTTTAAATTGTTCTAAAGCATAAGGATTCCCCAATAAGGAGAAAATCACTTTCTTTGATTGTGCCAGATCCTTTAAAAAACGTACCGCTTGTGGTGTAATTCCATATTGTCGGGCCGGAGATTGATTGGTTGCCGTATACAATACGATAACTGTTTGATAACCATTTAAACTCTGAATCGCTTTCTGAGATTCAGTATTACTAAGTTCTTTATTAACAAGAATATACTTCAAATTAAAATCTTTACAGATCTGAATGCAAAATGGGTTGGTCTCCTGATCTCCGATGATTACAACAGCACATTGGGTCCTGTTTGCCACAGGAATGACTCCATTATTGGTAATCAAAGTGATTGCTTTTGTTTCGATTGTTTGAATCAACTCATTGGCTTTATCAAAATCAAACAAGGCCGGATTGTGTGGATCAATCGATGTAAATGAGGTTAAGTTTAAGTCCTCTTTTAATCTCAATATTTTTAAACACTTTTCATTGATTTCCTGTTCCGAAATGACACCGTTTTCAACTGCTTTTTTAATTTCAGGTATAATGATGGCCATATCATTAGGAAGACACAAAAGATCTACTCCTGCGAGCAAACATTTGATCTCTGCATCAGCACCGTTTTTGTAAAATTTTCTCAACCCTTCCATCTCCATTCCATCACTAACAACAATTCCTTTATAATTCATCTCTTTTTTTAACAGATCGGTAACAATAGGCTTTGATAATGTGGCAATAGAATTTTTAGAGCTATCCAGCGCAGGGATATTCAAATGGGAGATCATGATCATCTCCACCTGTTGTTCTACCATTTTCTGAAAAGGATAAAGCTCCGTTTCTTCCAGTTGCTGTCTCGATTTCGTTATCACGGGTAATCCGAAATGGGAATCCACTTCTGTATCTCCATGACCAGGAAAGTGCTTCGCACAGGGCACGATCTGTTCTGATCGCAACCCATTCATATAGGCCAAACCTTTTCTAACGACCCACTCTTTGTTTTCTCCAAAAGAGCGGCTATTAATCACAGGGTTTTTAGAATTATTATTTACATCTACAACTGGAGCATAGTTCACATGAACGCCAATATTTTTCAACTGACGACCAATCTCTCTTCCCATTTCGAAGATCAGAGAATCATATTGAGGTGCTAGTGCCCCCAGTGTCATTTTCCTGGGAAATCTGGGCATACTATCTAAACGCATTGAGGGTCCCCATTCTGCGTCCATAGTAACCAGAATAGGTATTTTACTCACTCTTTGGATTCTATTGGTTAATTGGATCTCTCTGACTGGTCCCCCCTGAAAAAAACAAACGGCACCGGGTTGATATTTCTCAATATCAACAACCATTTTTGCATTATATGTCTCATTATAATTGGAGTGAATTCTAATAATAAGCAGTTGAGCGATCTTCTCCTCCAGACTCATTTGTTCCAGTTTTTGTTCTGCCCAGCTGTATTTGGTCTCAGGGGTCTGAGCAAATAATAAGAAAGGAATATAAATTAATAAGAATATAAACAATAATTTTTTCATGACGAATAAGTATTTTGAGTTTATTGTATCAGATTCATCTCTTCAAAAAGATAGGAAACGCCACCATAATGTTCTATAAGAAAGAGCATGTACCTCACATCCAAACATATAGATCGATGGACTTCGGAATGATACAGATAATGATTACCTAAGGACTCTCTATTGGTATCAAACATTAATCCAATAAGTGCTCCATTTTGGTTTAAAACGGGACTTCCGTTGCTTCCAATACCGGAATCGGCATTTGTAATAAAACAGATTCTCAATTCATCTTCATATTCGTAACTACCGAACCTCTGATCGAAAAACAATTGTTTTAATGAGGAGGGAATTCTATAATTCGGATCATTGGGTTTCGCTTTGATTTTTTCTAAAATTCCGATATGATTGGTATAATAATGATACAAGATGGCATTAGACGGTTGATAACCCGAAATATTCCCATAAGAAACCCTAAGTGTCTGATTTGCATCCGGATAAAAAGATCTATGATCTTTTTGATTCATTTTCAAAATAATACCCGCATACTCTCTTTGCAGAGGAACCAGATCCTGCTCTAATTTTTGATACGCTACTTCACCCATTTGTGTTGTCTTGATCACCTCATGATAATACCTTAAAAGGGGATCTTTTTGATATATACTAATTTTAGGATCTTTTAAAAATTCCCTTAAGGACTCTTCGCTGGAAAAAATCGATTTATCTACGATAGCTGAAGAGAAAGCCTTTTGATCATTATTAAAATATTTTTGGATGTATGGTCCAACTTTAGGTTTGTTCTGATCAGGTAATTTTGGCCATAAACTAAAGGATGATAGGATCATTTTCTTTTCAAGATCTCGATGAACTCCTTTCATCCATTGACGATAATCATTGATGATTATTTCAATCTCTTTTTCCGTTTTGGGTGTTGGTGTCACTTCTTTCAGTTGGTATGGCAACATTAAAAACCTGGAAGAGAGTAGTGTGATATTTCCGTACCAATAAGCACGCATCAAATCAAGATTGATATTGGAAAAAACCGATTCCATTTTTTGATATAGAGAATCAAAAAAAATGGGATCATCATCTTGAAAAAGTCCCCATCTATTCATTTGAGACTCTCTTTTTTGAACCTCATCGATGAGATTGAGTCTAAAGAGATTATTGATCTCCCCCAGATACCTAATTTGCTGGTTAGAAATTGATTGATATAAGTCACCATAATAGATTTTGATGGTATCATTGGAAAGAATTCCATCTCTAAGAGGATTCAGGATTGCAGAGCTGGCTTCAACAAATGCTTTTGCATTTTGTTCAATTCTGAATTTCACTTCTGGTGAGCTGATAAAACGATTGGTACGACCCGGATAACCCCAGATCATTGTAAAATCGTTTTCTTGATATCCTTTTAAACTAATTGGAAGATAATATTTTGGATTTAAAGGTATATTCTCAAGAGAAAAAGGAGCAGAAGAACCGTCGGGGGCAGTGTATATCCTAAGTAAAGCGAAATCTGCATTATAACGGGGCCACATCCAACTTTCCTGTTCCCCACCAAACTGAGCCAATTCCACTGGTGGAGCTACCACCAAACGTACATCTTTATATTCTTGAAAATAAACCAGATAGTATTCATTTCCATAACAAAAAGACTCAATAGAAACCTGATCTTCCAAACCAATCTGGTATTTTCCGATCATTCTATTGATTTTTTTTTCAACCAACTCCTTTCTTTTATACTCCGGAATATTTTGAGGAATTGCTCCTAAAACTTCATTGGTCACATTTTCCATCCTTTTCAGGAATGTAACGGACAACCCGGGACATGGTCTCTCTTCATTGTTGTTTTTAGCCCAATATCCATTTTTAAGGATGTTCTCTGTCCCTTTGGAAAGTTCAGTAATATAAGGGAAAATAGTATTAAAAGTTGTTAAAAGCAATCCATTATCTGAGACAATAGAACCGGATCCCTCTCCCTCTCCGATTTGAACAATGGCATCTTTGATACATGGATTATTGATATGATATAGCTGATCAGAAGAGATTTTCAATCCTGATCTTTTCATTTCATTATAGTTGAATTCTTTGATCAGCAAGGGGAGCCATAATCCTTCATGTGGTGGAGGTGCAGCTGATATTGTTAAGGTGAGTATAGAGAATATAAAAAGCCAGAAACTTTTCATTATCTTTTAACAAATTTGATCGTGGAACGGTTTTGTTGGGTGGTAATATGGGCAAAGTAGAGGCCTGCCTTTAATGTACTGACAGGTATAGATATTTGCTCTTGACTGGATGCAGCATAAGATAGAATCTTTTTCCCGGTTACATCAAATATTTGAATATCAATAATATTTCCCTGAAGAGATTGAAAGGTGATCTCATCTAAAGCAGGGTTTGGGAAAGTATAAATGGATCTTTCTTGGTTATATGAAGCAACACGAGTACTGTTATCCAGAAATGCCTGAAAGAAATCTGGAATCCCGTATCCAAAATCGTAATCTGGGTTATTGTAAATATGTCCATATTCACGAATCTCTTGCATCAGTTCGACAGCATTCAGATGGGGCAAAGCTTGCCACAAACAAGCAGCCAAACCGGCAATTACAGGTCCGGAATAACTGGTGCCGTTTCCTTGTAGAATAGCTCCATAGGTAGTGGAAACCCAGGTATCCCATCCTACTGATGTAACATCAGGTTTTACACGTCCATCCGCACTGGGTCCAAAACTGGAAAAAGGGGCGATAACACTATCTTTACTCATGGCACCCACTGATATCACATCTATAGCATCCGCAGGTCTGCCAATATAACCCCAGTTGGAATCCCTTTCATTTCCGGCACTAATTACAACAACAATCCCTTTTTCTCCTGCAATGGTAGCAGCCTGAGAAGATACTCCGGTGATTCCATCATTATCCTGAGGAGTCATATTCCCTTCCGGGAAATCTGCAAATACAGTATAACCTAAAGATGAGTTGATCACATCAGCACCCAGACTATCTGCCAGTTCTGCTCCGGCAACCCAGAAATCCTCTTCAATCAACTGTTCACTCCAGGGATTCTCTGAACGGATAAAGAAAAAATTCGCATTTGGAGCTGTTCCAACCAAAGCATCAGGAATGTTCGACGCAATAATGGAGGTTACTGACGTCCCATGACCATGTCCGAAATAAACATTGTTCACTCCGGGGATTAAATCTCGGGTTCCCCATATTTGCCCATTGGTATAAAGACTCTGAAAATGGGAAAGTGTGTCAAACCCTTCCCAACCGGCATCTAAAATACAAATCAACATTCCCTCACCACGAAAACCCCTATTGTGTAAGGAATCTCCACGATGAACTTTAATCTGATCATAACTGTCACCATAATTTAAACTATTACTTCGAGATAAATCAAATTTATCTGGGGCACCCGTTAACTCAGGCATCCCATTTCTTGGTGTATTCAGATTATAATTGGCAACAGGCACAATATATTGTACGCATGCAAGATTTTGAATACCAGGTATATGCGCATTATTAGGGCAATAGATCACTGCTGTATTTAACCATTTGGAAGTGGTTAAAATCTGAATAGTAGGGTCAAAGGCTAAAATCTGATTGAGATAAGACTGATTCACAGGCAAATCCTGTGTTGTTATTGGAATATTATATTGTGCTTTTTTGGCAATTGCTCTGGGAGATAAAAACGCTTCCGGATTGTCAACACTGAAAGTGGAATTGTTTTTATTATTCAGATAAACCCGATAACAGGTAGGGTTTTGAGCAAAAAGGGTAAACCCCAGACCAAAAAGTGCAAGCACTAATAAAAAACGTTTCATGATATGATGATATTAAACATTAAAACGGATATGGAGGATATCTCCATCTTTAACTTCATAGGTTTTTCCTTCCACAGATAGTTTTCCGGCCTCTTTACATTTGAGTTCTGATCCTAAAGTAACCAGATCATCATACTTTATCACTTCAGCACGAATAAAACCCCTTTCCAGATCGCTATGGATTGCGCCGGCAGCTTGAGGTGCCAGCATCCCTTTGGTGATGGTCCAGGCTCTGTTCTCTTTCCCCCCGACTGTAAAAAATGAGATCAGATTCAGCAGTTTGTAGGCTGATCGGATCACTTTCCGAACACCGGCTTCTGTCAAACCTACATCCTCCAGAAACACCATTCGCTCCTCTTCATCATCCAGTTCTGCAATCTCAGATTCAATTTTACCTGCAATTACCAACATTTCTCCCTCTTTATCTTTCAAATATTCTGCAACTTGTTCAGAATATCTATTTCCGGAAACAGCATGTTCATCATTTACATTACAAACATAAAGCTGGGGCTTCTGGGTAAGCAACAGCAGGTCCGCAATCACCTCCTTCTCCTCATTTGTAAGTTCCAGGGTTCTGATATTTTGAAAACTTTCGATATGTGTTTTACATTTGTTCAATACCTCAAAATCCCTTTTGGCGGTTCTTTCACCCACTTTCATCGCTTTTTCCACTTTGAGCATTTTGCGTTCGATCTGTTCCAGATCTTTCACTTGTAACTCAAAATCAATAATTTCAATATCCCGGACAGGATCCAGAGAACCCTCGACATGAGGCAGATTTGGATTTTCAAAACAACGAAGTACATGAATCAAAGCATCGCATAGCCTTACATCACCAAGAAAACCATTTCCAATCCCCTCTCCGTGGTTTGCCCCCTTTGCTAAACCGGGGATATCCACTAAATCCATGGTGGCATATACCAATCGTTCCGCTTTAATAAAAGTATTGATATGCTCCAATCTTGGATCAGGAACATTACATACCCCAATATTCGATTTATTCGTACTATAAGCAAAATCGGTAATCGCCGCCTTTGTATTGGAGATACAATTGAACAATGTCGTTTTTCCACTATTGGTTAACCCAATAATTCCACACTTTAATCCCATAATCGTAAGTAATAATTAAAAACCTAAACTCTCGTCAACAACACTATGTATCTCAGGGATATATTTTTTAATGGTTGATTCTACTCCGTTTTTTAACGTAATTTTAGCATGTGGACATGTCCCACAAGCACCTTGTAGTTTGACTTTAACTACGTTATCTTCTGTTAACTCCAGAAATTGAATATCTCCACCATCTTGTTGTAGGAATGGACGAAGTTGTCCGATAATATCAATAACCTGTTCTTTTAAACTCATATTTTCCATTGATTTATTTTTAAAAAGTTTGAATCTGCAAAGGTACTAAAAATATAAAAGCTCTCTGCTTTTATCTACCACTCTACACCTTTTACGATTAGTTCAATTGTTGATCTGCTTCTTCGATTTCAGCTCTTTTTTTATCCTGGTATTGAGAAATTTTTTCTCTTACTTCAGGATACACCAATCCGATGATTTTAGCAGCTGCTAATGCCGCATTTTCTGGAGAAACTACCGTCATTGGGGCTACTCCGGATGGCATTCTGATACTGGAAAAGAGATCTGAACCGCCATATTTATCACTGTATGGTGGACAAGCGATCACCGGACAATAGGTTTGAGCATCGGTAAACCCGCTCAAAGCATTACTCATCCCTGCTATTGTGATAAACACCACCTGCTCTTTTTCATAATCTTTGATCAATTGGTAACATTTTAACGGAACTTTATGAGCCGATGCAATTCGGATCACTACGTCAATGTCGAAATTATTTAATACGGCACTAATCTTGTTGGCCCACTCCAGGTCTGCTTTAGACCCCATGATGATGATTACTTTTTTGGTCATAATTTTTTAATATTTAAAATTGAATTGCAAAAATACGAAATAATGAGCTAATGTGATTATAAGCTAATGTGCTTTCTGTTGCTTTTTCCTTGTTCCTTTTTTGATATTTTTTCAATTTTTTTTATAAAAGTTTTGTTATGTAAGAAAAAAAAATTAAATTTGCCGTTGATTTAAAATTGAGAAAATGATGATAAAACAATTTTTTTTTATTTTGATTTTTGGTTTATTGAATTTTATTCTGTTTGGAGATTGTCTTGAAACAGAAAAAATTCTGAAGCCCCTAACTGGAAGTAATAGTGCTCCATTTTACTCATTCTCTGACACTTGTCAACCATTTATTGTGAAGCTGAATAAAGCGATGACATCACATCCAGTAACTGACACTTTTGAAATGCAGGTTTGTCTGCATGATACGGTAACATTTGCAGGAGAAGCCATTTTTTTAGATACAAATGGGGTGTACAATCAAAACCAAAATAACACAAAATTTATATGGAATTTTGCAGATCATGT
>JAEWUL010000045.1 GCA_023459435.1 Bacteroidota bacterium | reverse complement strand
ATTCATAATATTGGTGTCAAATACTTAAAAGAAAAAAATTATGATAAAGCAATAGAACTGATTTTACTGGCTCAAAAATGTTATTTGATTAAAGTAGATGATATGCTTCCTGATAATGAAAACGTATTCTGGACATACTATGATTTATCTGATGCCTATTTTGCAAAGGGTGATTTTGAGAATTACAAAACAAGTGTGAAAAGGATGTATGCCTCTAAAAAACCGATCCCTTCCATTTATATTAAATCATATCAGATTTATCTTGAAGAAAAAGATACTGTTCAATGTGGAAAAGTGATTGCTACAGCTAAAAAAGTTATTCCTGATACTCTTATTGAAGAAAGAATTAGTATTGCAACATTGGAATTGAACTATTTATACATGACTCAACAATTTGACACTCTAAAAGCAGTAGCGCTAGACTTGATTAAAATTGTTCCAATGAATGAAAATCATATCAACACGATTCTGGATATTACGGAATACCTTTCAAATATCGGAGCTTTCTCAGAAGCAGAACAAATTATTGATAAATTTTTATCAATTGCACCCAATAACTTTGCTATGACTAATTTTAAAGGGATTATTTATTTGAAAAAATCTTTTGATATTGATAATCAGGCAGAACAAACAAGATTATCTAAAGAGTTGTCGAATCAAGATAAGATCAGAATTCAAAACGAGTTAAAAGTAACCAAAGATAATCTGCTTAAAGAGTCTCACAATTGGTTTGATAAAGCGTATACCATCAAAAATGATGATGATGAGAATATTAAGTTCCTATATAGATTAAAGAAAACAATCTTTGTTCCTGTAGATCCTGAATTGGAAGCCAAATTCCAGTCAATCATTACTAAAAGCGATGAGCAATAAAAAAAAAAGAGGTCTTATGACCTCTTTTTTTTTTGAATTTTTTTTTTAAAATTATTTCAAAGGAGCGAGACCTAAAATCTCTCTGGCTTCAGCAGGAGTAGCGATCTCACGGCCCAATTCCTTCGCCATTCGAACCACTTTAGCAACCAGTTCTCCATTGGATTTTGCGAGAACACCTTTAGAAAGATACACATTGTCTTCAAAACCAACACGCACATGTCCGCCATCAATAATGGCAGCCATAGCAAGAGGGAATTCAAAACGACCAATTCCGGCAACAGTATAGGTTGCATCATCAGGAATACTGCCCCTCATGAAAACAAAATCTCTAAGATCACCACCAATTCCACCATTTACACCCATCACAAAGTCGAAGTGCATTGGTTTGTTGATAAATCCTTTTTTATGAAGACGAAGGGCCATCTCAATCATACTTTTATCAAAACATTCTAACTCAGGTTTAATGCCCAGTTCGATCATTTTTTTACCAAAATATTTGATGGTAGTCTCAGTATTCATAAAGATATCATCACCTCCGAAATTGAGCGTGCCACAATCTAAGGTCGCCATTTCAGGTTTTAACTCAGTAGGTTGTAGCCTTTCATCATCCGTCATACCAACAGCACCTCCAGTAGAAGGTTGGATGATGATATCAGGAATCTCTTTTTTGATAGCATCCATGGCTTCTTTAAAACGATTTTTATCCTGGGTAGGAGTTCCATCATCCCAACGAACATGGAGATGAATAATAGATGCACCTGCTTCATAGGCAGATTTTGCTTCCCGAACTAATTCCTCAATGGTATAGGGAACAGCAGGGTTGTGCTCTTTTAAAACTTCTGCTCCACAAATGGCTGCAGTAATGATTAATTTATTCATAATGGTTAATTTTCAATGTTTTATAATTCAATGATATAGAAATGATTCTATTTATGTTCAATTCTTTGACATTTCTTGGGTACGACACAGGTTCCACTTGCTCTACAAACCACAATAGGTTCTGCAAGGAAATCAGCAGCTGAATCAGAGATGTCCGGTCTGGGTTTGATCACTTTTTTCGCTTCAAAAGTCATTTTTCTGGAACTGTTTCCTACTGAAACGATCTCGCCGGTTGCTTCAATATAATCACCTGCATATACAGGAGCTAAAAATTCAATTTTATCATAACCTGCAAACAAGCCTTCGTCACCATCATGAATAATAAGTAGTTCAGTAGCAACATCACCAAAAAGTTGTAACATTCTGGCACCGTCCACCAAATTTCCACCATAATGGGCATCATGTGAACTCATTCTGAGTCTAATTGTTGATTTAATCATATCTTTAATTTTTAATGGTTATTGTACTAAATAATCTACAAATATATTTTGTGTATGGATGTTTTCCATAGGGATCTGACCGGTTTCCACAATCTCTTCTGCTTCAGCAATCACCAAATCACAAGCCATTGCCATGAGTGGGTTGAAGTTTTGGGTAGTTCCTTTGTACACCAGATTTCCGGATTGATCTGCTATACTTGCACCCAATAGGGCTACATCACCTTTCAGTGCTTTTTCCAAAAGGTAAGGTGTTCCGTCAAGCTCAATGATCTGCTTCCCTTCAGCAACAACCGTTCCATATCCTGTTGGAGTAAGTACTCCGCCCAATCCGGAACCTGCACATCTTACTTGTTCAGCTAGTGTCCCTTGTGGAACAAAAACAACCTCAATCTCTTTGTTGTTGAATTGTTCAATCGTAACAGGATTGGTTCCAATATGTGATGCAATCACTTTTTTTACTTTTTTTGCAGTGATTAATTTGCCAATCCCTTTATCGGGAAAAGCGGTATCATTACAAACAATAACTAAGTCTTTTACATCACTTTCAACAATGGCATCAATCAATTTGTGGGGAGATCCGGCAGCCATAAAACCACCAATCATCAAAATCATCCCGTCTTTAATCTTTGTTGCTGCTTCTTTTGCAGTTAGAATTTGCTTTTTCATATTTTGAAATATTAATTTTTTTATAGATTTTTTACTTGAATAACATGATCAAACTGATCCTTTGTAACCCGATATACAG
>JAEWUL010000044.1 GCA_023459435.1 Bacteroidota bacterium | reverse complement strand
TTGCAAATGCAGAAACAGTTTCAAAAAGCAGATTTAGAAAATTGATATTTGGTTCAAATATGGAGAGTGCAAATACAGAAATGGCAATAATTAATGCAGACATAATGGTTATGGAGTAAGATTTGTCCACCAATTCAAAAGGTATGGTCTTTTTTTGAAATTCAATATGTTTCCGACCTCTTATTGTTGCAATAACAGATTTGAAAATGACAAATGCTGTAGTAGTCTTTATCCCACCGGCTGTTGAACCTGGTGATGCTCCAATAAACATAATTAACATCGTAATGATCAATGCTGGAACTGAAACCTGAGATAAATTGACAACATTAAAACCTGCTGTCCTTGATGAAATGGTTTGGAATAATGAAGATACGATCTTTTCAGGAATACTATTTTTATCTGATAGAGAATTGTTAAACTCTAATGTGAAAAAAGAAAAAGTACCAAGTGCAATGATGAAAAAGGTTGTGAATAAAACAATTTTTGTGCTGGGCATCAATTTTTTCCATTTAAATTTTTTTCGAGCAACAATAGCGTCCCTGCTGAAAAAGTCACTTAGGACAAAAAACCCAATTCCACCTAAGAAAATTAGGATCATGATGATCACTTGAGGAAAATAACTGTGTACAACTGCCGGATCTAAAAAATTGGCATTCCATAAACTAAAACCAGCATTATTATATGCAGAAACGGAATGGAAAAGGGCGTTATAAAAAGCTTCAGCATCTGATGCAAATAACGAGGTCGTTTTCCAATTTAAAAATAATAATCCCACTCCGGTTGCTTCAATAATAAAAGTTGAAGCAATAATCTGTCTAATCATTACCGAAGTTTCTGAAGTTTTTGATGCTGATAAAAAGTCTTTAGCAAAATATTGTTGTCTTAAACTTACCTGTGACTTTGAAAAAAAGGATGCAAAAAAGGAAGCAAATGATAAAATACTTAAACCACCAATTTGGATTAAAATCAAAATGATCACTTGTCCGCGTGTTGTAAAATCGGTTGCAGTATTAAGAACAGATAAACCTGTAACACAACATGCGCTAGTGGATGTAAACAATGCATCTATCAAAGAGATTCCATTTGTAGACATTCTAGGCATTAGGAGTAAAAGTGTGCCAATGAAAATCAAAATGAGAAAGGATAAAACCATCATGCCAGGTGGACTCAAATTGAATTTTGCCAGGAATCCTGATGCTTTTGATATTTCTAATGAACATAATAAAAGGAAGTAGATTTGAATAATTATGATAAAAGAGCTTCCATATCTTGGATTAGTAATAAATCCAACACTTAATCCAAATAACTGAATGATGATAAAACTGATTAAAAAAATCCCTAATATTATAGCTTCAAATCGGGTTTCTTTAATATATTCTTTCCATTTGATGGAATATAGTGTAAGTATAATATATTTGATTAAATAAAATACTAAAGTTCCAAAAATAAGAACATGTATATTAAACATGGACTCTTTAGACAAGTAGAAACCATGATAATAACAAATTGAAATAAGCGTGATAATGGATAAAAGTAAACTTACCTTTTGCAAAATGGAAGACACCCGATCTGAGTTGTCAGAAATATGCATTTTGTATTTTCTTCTGTAAAATTCAAATCTGGATAGTGGCATTTCTTTTATAGGTTTGCATTGATGAAAATATCAATATCACTTGATTTGCCAAAAAGAACAAAGATATCTTTGTCTCTAACGATCTCTGAATTTTCAGGAACCCCAATAATATGTTCTTCCGGTAATTCATACTCCGTAGGATCAATTTCTGTTCTACGTATAGTAATCAAACTAATTTTATATGTATCCCTAAAATTCAACTCTTCAATAGTCATACCAACAGCCTGAGAAGGAGATAATACTTCTGCTATTCGGTATTCATCTGGTAGCTGTAAATAGGTAAGGATGTTGGGATTCATCAGTCTATCTGCCAATAAAGTACCCACTTCATCTTCCGGAGATAAAAATTCAGTGATCCCCATTTTTTGCAAAATTAATTTTTGATTTTCTCCAAGAGTACGACAAACGATTCTCTTTATTCTCATATCTAAGAGATTAGCTGCACACAATAAACGTGCTTCAAAATCATTACCTATTGCAATTATTACAGTGTCAAAATCTGTTATATTTTCAGCTTCAAGTGCTCTTTTATTAGTGGCATCTGCACAAACGGCAAAAGCTACATCATCAGAAATATCCTGAATAACAGATAGGGTAGAGTCAATAACTAAAACCTCAGCACCTTTATTCGACAATCTCTTTGCGATTGCAAAACCAAAACGTCCTGCTCCAATGATTGCAATTTTTTCGGTTTTCATTTTTCTTTTTTTAAACCTGCAAAAGTAGTAAAAATATTATCTAAAAACCTCAATAGCTCTATAAAAAATACCTGAAATATATGCAATTAACATCCCGTAATTTGTAACCGGTATTTGGTGATCTATAGCGGGTTTCAACCTGTTTAAAATCTGTTTACGAGTAATCATGCAACCTCCACATTGTACAACCAGTTTATACGTTGTATAATCTTTGATCTCTTCCAATCCTGAAACAACTGTAAAGTTTAGTTCTTTCTTAGTATATGCTTGCAACCATTTGGGGATTTTTACCCTTCCAATATCTTCACAGGAGGTTAAATGGGTACAAGATTCCAGAATCAGAACAGAATCTCCATTCTGTAAGTTTTCAATCTGAGGAGTTCCTTCCAGATAGTGCTCAAAATCCCCTTTATGATGGGCTAAAACAATGCTAAAACTAGTTAATGGAATATCAAGGGGTATAAGGGGTGATACTTTCTGGAAAACCTGACTATCTGTGATTACTAGTTTTGGTTTGGGATTATTTTGAAGGTATTCAACTACCCGATCTTCTTTCACAAAACTGGCAATGCCATCATTATCCAGAATGTCTCTTAACATTTGAACCTGAGGTAAAATCATTCTACCTTCAGGAGCTTCTGAATCAATTGGTGTGATTAATAACACATGATCTCCTTCTGAAATCACTTTTTCTAGTAGAGAATGAGAAATATATGCAGTCGGAGGCATCTTTTTAATTAATACGTCAATCAAAATGTCAATTCCATTGCCGCTTAAAGCACTAACTGCAATGACCTCATGTCCCTCTATTAGCGAAATACTTGTATCTGAAAACAAATCAGATTTATTGTTTACGATAAGGAACGGAGTATCATATTTTTTTAAACGTTCAATAAGATCTTTTTCATAGGATCCAAATTGATAATTATTGATGATAATTAATGCAAAATCAATGTTTTTTATTGTTTCAAGTGTTTTATGGATTCTTTTTTTTCCAAGTTCCCCAAGATCATCAATTCCCGGAGTATCAATAATCACAACGGGACCAATACCAAAGATCTCAATAGATTTTTTAACCGGATCAGTAGTTGTTCCCGGAGTATCTGATACAATCGCCAAATCCTGTCCTGTGATGCGATTGATTAAAGAACTTTTGCCATTGTTTCTTCTTCCAAAGATTCCAATATGAGGTTGAGATTCACGTCCTTTCATACTTTATAAACCATTTTAATATAAAAAGCAAATATACTCTATTTTTATCATAATTGAATAAGTAAATAGATATAAGCAACAGATTATTTAAAAATAATGACATTATTCGTTGATTCGGGTAGGAGAGCTGTACCCCATTTAGAATCGAATATTGAAGATCAATCTTAAATCGATTACCAAATATTAATATCTAGATAAAGTAAAAGGGAGTTTACATATGTAATATATAATGAATTTACAAATGTAATATTACCCGAGTGATTACACACGTAAACAATTTTTTAATATTACAAATGTAAATATTCCATAGTTTACTAAAGTAAACAATATAAATACTGTATACAAAAGTATAATAATGACAATCCTAGGGATGGTTTTATGTGTAACATATAAAATATAATAAATTTTCTGTAAGTAACTGATTACTAATATAATTACAATGAATATATAAAGTATTGGTTTAAATAAATCATTACTTATACTAACATTATTGGAAAATAAGTTAGTTTGTAGTATATAACACTATATATTAGTTATTTACAATATTTATCTACAGTAAAGAAATAAATATTTATCAACAAACTTATAATGAGTGATGTTTTTATGTAATTTTGTATTCTAAACAATGTGAAATATAGTAAGTTTACATTTGTAATGATACTTTAACTACATTACAGTTGTAAATATGTAAAATAGTAAAAAGTGTATGGTTGACAGAATTAAACAAGTAATGGAATTTAGCGGTTTAACACCTGCTCAATTTGCAACAGAGATTGGAATTAACAGATCAGGATTGACCCATTTGTTTTCAGGAAGGAACCAACCCAGTTTAGACCTGATTAAAAAAATATTGGTGACTTTTCCTCAGATTAAAACGGAATGGTTAATGATGGGTATGGGATCAATGTTAAAAGATGATACGGATCTATTTAAAGAAACGGTCAAACCTGTACAGGTTGTGGAGCCCGATCTTTTCAGTACAATGGACTCCAATACTATTGAAGAAAGAAAATCAGAAGTTCC
>JAEWUL010000043.1 GCA_023459435.1 Bacteroidota bacterium | reverse complement strand
ATATTAGGCAGTGATTTTTTTGTCACTTATCAGGCAATCATTGATTATTCCACTCAAAAATTGACTTTTCAAATATGATCATTTTAGGTATCGACCCAGGAACAACCATTATGGGATTTTCAATTATCAATGTCGTTAATAACAAAGTGACATTAGTTGAAATGAATATAGAGCGGATGGTCAAGTTAACGGATCAAAATGCCAAATTAAAACGGATTTTTGAATGTACAATTGAATTGATTGACCAATATCATCCTGAAGTTTTAGCAATTGAAGCCCCTTTTTTCGGTAAGAATCCTCAATCTATGTTAAAACTGGGACGAGCACAAGGGGTTGTTATTGCAGCTTCATTATCAAGGAATCTGGAAGTTTTTGAATATTCTCCCAGAAAAATTAAACAATCGATCACCGGAAAAGGGAGTGCCTCAAAGGAACAGGTAGCTGCCATGTTAAAAAATATGGAACTATTTACCGAAGACTCCAGGTATTTCGATGCCACAGATGCATTAGCCGTTGCTGTTTGTCATCAGTTACAAAATCGGATCTCCATTCCGGGAAAAAAATACAACGGATGGGAAAGTTTTATTTCCCAAAATGAAAATCGAATCAAATAGAATGGGAATGATATTATTGTTTATCAGAATAGATCTCTTCGAGCATCATTTGTTTTAACACGGAAGGTGAAATATTTCTTCTGAGTTCACCACTTTTGCACCATGAGATCTGACCCGATTGTTCAGAAACAATAATGGAGATCGCATCCGTCAATGTAGTAGCTCCAATGGCTGAGCGATGACGCAATCCCAGATCAGAAGAGATCGATTCATCCTTAGAAACGGGTAAAATACATCTTGCGGCAGCGATTCTGTGATTGATGATGATAACAGCACCATCGTGTAACGGTGCATTTTTATAAAAAAGGTTTTCGAGGAGTTCCTGACTCACTTTAGCATCAATAGACTGACCTGTAGCCAAAAAATCATCTAATGGGGTGTGTCTGGCAAAAACCATCAATGCGCCTGTTCTGGAGGAAGACATCCGTTCGCATGCTCTGGTAATTGCTTCAATATCATCGGTATAATCAACAGAACCGGATTTACCTCTGATATATAAACGAGCCCATTTTAAAACTTCAGTATTTCCAATATATAACAAAAACTTTCTGAGTTCAGGTTGAAAAACAACAATCAAAAGAATAACACCTACACTAATAAATTGTCCTAATATTTCAGTCATCATATTCAGCTGAAAGAGAGATACAATTTTCCAGATCACGAAAACGATCATCAAGCCGAAAAAGATCCGAACTGCGGCTGTCCCCTTTAACCATTTATAAAATTGAAAAATGATAAGTGCAACCAGTAAAATGTCAACCAAATCAGTGATTTTAAAATCTATGAAACTAAGAATGTTTAAAAGGGTAATCATAATCAACTGATCTAATAATTTTTGGCAAAAGTACAAAAAAAGGGTGAATTATGCGTTTCTTGCTTCCAAAAAACAATGTCTACACAGTGGTTCATAAGCATCTGTTTCCCCTATGAGAACTTGTTTGTCATTTGCGATCAGGCGATGGGAGTATTGAGCTAAGTTTCCACAATGGGTACAAATAGCATGAACTTTTGTAACATACTCAGCAATAGCCATTAATCCCGGCATTGGTCCAAAAGGGTTTCCTAAGTAATCCATATCCAAACCGGCAACAATTACTCTTATCCCTTTGTTTGCTAATTGATTACAAACATCAATAATCCCTTCATCAAAGAATTGAATTTCATCAATACCCACCACTTCAACATGATCTATATTCACAAAAAGTAGAATCTCCGCAGAATTATGAACCGGAGTAGCTCCCATCGAAGAATGATCATGAGAAACCATTTCATCTTCAGCATAACGGATATCGATAGATGGTTTGAACAATTCAATAGTTTGATTGGCAAAACGGGCTCGTTTAATTCTTCTTAAAAGTTCTTCCGTTTTACCTGAAAACATGGATCCGCAAATCACTTCAATCCATCCTTTGCTTTTAATTCTGTTTGCTTTCGTTTCTAGAAACATTTTTTTAATTTGAAATGATTTTTTTTCGTATTTTTGACAAATTATTTCAGAAAACAAAATTACATGTTTTTTTTGAAATAGTTTTCATGAAATGATTAAAAAAATCAGAATTGGAAAACCCAAACAAACCAAAAACTAAAACAAATATGGAAAAACCATCCGGATTAATTGAGAAAGTGATTGATACTTTACACTTAGTAAATTCAATTCAAGGACCTTACTCTCTTATTGAAAAAGATATTATCCTACAACACTTGAGGGCGGCCTATCTGCAATTGTTAAATGCGCCTGCTGTTGAACAAATTGAAAGGGAATCCATCAAGCTTCCATCTATAGAGAATGAAGTTGTTTCTGATGAAAAACAAAACAGTTATATTCAACAAATAGAAGAATTAAATCAGTATATTGCTCAATTAGAAAATGAAGCCATAGGTTATAAAAACGACCTTGATTCTACGAAGAACTTGTTCGAAGCTGAAAAAGGGAAATCTCAGAATTCTGAAAATCAAATGATCACACTTCATAAAACAGTGGATTCTCAAAAAGCCGAAATAGCATCACTTTTGTCTGATTTAGATACAAAAGATGCTCAGATGGAGTCGTTGAAAAAGCAGTTTGAATTTGAAAAAGAGGAACAGATCAAAACCATTGACAAACTAAAGAAAGAACTGGAATTAGTGCTTTTAAGAGAAGAGATTTATGATCCTACAACAGAACAAAAAGAAACACAATCTCCACAAACTCCAGTAATCGAAGAAACAGAGGTGATTCAGGAGAAAGAGATCACTTTAGAAGAAGTGGATGATATTTTAGAATTTATCAATCCTAACATACCTAAACAAGAGGTAAAGACAAAACTTGTCGAGCCACAGCCCTTGTTGTTTGTTGAGGAGATCGCAGCCCCAACCGTTGAAAAAAAATCATTGAATGATCTTCTAACTGAAAAAAAGGAGGACAACTCTATCGGATCAAGATTCCAGCAATCCAAAATTCAGGATCTTACAAAAGCGATTTCGATAAATGATAAATTCTTATTTATAAGAGAGTTATTTAAAAGCAAAGGGGAGGAATTTAGTGCATCTTTACATCGATTGAACAACTGTGCTACTATCGAGGAAGCCTTTAATGTTATGGAAGAGTTGAAAAACTACTATTTTTGGGATACAACCTCTTCAGCTTATTTATCCTTGTGTGATTTAGTCAGACGAAAATTTTTATAAACAATAAATTATTTTAAAATGAAAAAAAGTACAATAAAAATGTTATTTATTGCTCTGCTCGTTATTTTTAATACTACATTAAAAGGGCAAGAGAATACGGAAGGGTATATTTTTACAACTCAAAAATCGATACCGGCAACATCTGTTAAGAACCAAAATCGTTCTGGAACATGTTGGAGTTACTCAGGGTTAGGTTTTGTTGAATGCGAACTGATCAGAATGGGTAAAGGGGAGTATGATCTATCAGATATGTGGATAGTAAATCGTGCATATATTGACAAAGCAGACAAATATGTTAGGATGCATGGCCATTATAACTTTGGTGGTGGTGGTGCCTTTTTTGATGTATTCAACATGATGAATAAATATGGTATTGTTCCGGAATCAGCATATCCTGGCATTCAATATGGTGAAGAATCACATGTTCATGGAGAATTAGATGCCCTTTTAAAAGCATATGTTGATGTAATAGTTGAAAATCCGAATAAGAAACTCTCCACTGCATGGAAAAAAGGGTACGAAGGTGTTGTCAGTGCTTACTTGGGAGAGGCTCCTCAAAACTTTGTATATAATGGTATTTCATATACTCCACAGTCATTTACACAAAGTTTAGGGATCAATACTGACGATTATATAAGTATCACATCATTTACACATCATCCATTTTATACAAAATTTGCCATAGAGATTCCAGACAATTGGGCAATGGAACAATCGTATAATGTTCCATTACAAGAGATGTTGATTATTATGGATAATGCTATTGATAATGGATACAGTATAGCTTGGGGGGCTGATGTTAGTCATAAGGGTTTTAACTGGAGAAAAGGGATTGCGATCATCCCAGAGAAAGATTTTTCTTCTACTTCAGGATCTGATAGAGAAAAATGGGAAAAACTTTCTCAAAATGAAAAAGAAAAAGAGTTGTATAACTTTGACAAACCAGGTAAAGAACAAACGATTACTCAAGAGTTAAGGCAGAAAGGGTTTGATGATTTTTCAACAACTGATGACCATGGGATGGTGATTACAGGAAAAGCAACAGATCAGGCTGGAAACAAATATTTTATCGTAAAAAATTCATGGGGAGATGATGCCAGAAATCCCTATAAAGGATATTTTTATGCTTCTTATCCTTTTATCCAAATGCAAACGATCAATATTATAGTTCATAAAGATGCCATTCCTAGGGATATTAAGAAAAAATTAAATATTAAATAATTCAAGTCGATGAAAGAAAAAATTTTAAAAAGATTCACTCAATACTTATCGTTTGCTACAACATCTGATCCTGAATCGACCACATATCCCTCTACTGAGAGCCAGTTAGTGATAGGGGATTATCTTGTGGATGAACTGAAAAGAATTGGGATGTCTGATGTAAATAAAGATCAATACGGATATGTTACTGCATTGCTTCCTGCTAATACAGATGAATCTTTGCCTACGATAGGTTTTATTGCCCATTTTGATACAGCTCCGGATATGCCAGGGATTTCTGCACCAATAATTATTAACAATTACAATGGAAAAGATATCATACTAGATTCTGAAACCAATACAGTACTTTCTGTTCAGGATTTTCCGGAATTAAAGGATTATATAGGACAAACTATACTGACAACTGATGGCAAAACATTATTAGGAGCTGATGATAAAGCAGGCATCGCAGAGATCATAACTGCTATAGAATACTTAATCGAACACCCTGAGATCAAACATGGCCCGGTAAAAGTTGCTTTTACGCCAGATGAAGAGATTGGTAAAGGGGTTATCCATTTTGATGTTCCCAAATTTGGATGTGATTTTGCATATACTATGGATGGTGGAGGTATCGGGGAACTCGAGTTTGAAAATTTTAATGCAGCCGGAGCAGTAGTACAATTTCAAGGCAGAAATATTCATCCCGGATATGCAAAAAATAAAATGGTAAATGCACAATTGCTTGCTATGGAATTCAACAATCTGCTTCCTGAATTTCAAAAGCCACAGTACACTCAAGATTATGAAGGATTTTTCCTGTTAATCAAAATGGAAGGTAGTGTTGAAAACGCATTGTTACAATATATTATCAGAGATCATGATAAAAAACTTTTTGAAGAGAAGAAAAGATTGATGATTGCTATTGTTGAATTTATGAATAAAAAATATGGTGGGGATCGAATCACATTGGAAATCAAAGATCAGTATTCCAATATG
>JAEWUL010000042.1 GCA_023459435.1 Bacteroidota bacterium | reverse complement strand
TGAATTTAAGAAAATTTTCATTTTATATCAAAAAACACTTGACAAAGTCTTAGAATACAAAACCGAAGGTTTTGTGCGCATTAGGCCGGAAGCGAGAGGCCGACCCTTTGGCAAGCGACGGTTTCTCTAATCGATGAGTGGGGAATGGGATTGAGCGCAGACAAAGGGGAATGCCCAAAAGAGTGAATAACTAATAGTGAATAGTTTTTAAGTAAAAAAAAATTATCACATTAGCTTATTATCACATTAGCTTATTAATCTCTGGCATGATTTTTGTACCTTCTATTTGTGAAATTACTCTTTGAAGGTTTCATTTTTATTTCGTACTTTTGCAACCTCAAATTAATTAAAATTATTAAAACATAAAAATATAGTATAATGAACGTTAAACACGAAATGAGTGATGCTCTTGTTCAAGAGTTAGTGATTGAAATCGCAAAAGATGATTATGCAGCAGAAGTTGAAGCAGGTTTGAAAAAGTATAGAAGAACAGCTCAAATACCTGGCTTCCGCGTTGGAAATGCTCCCATGCCAATGATCAAAAAAATATACGAAAAACCTCTGATTTCTGATGAAGTAAATAAATTAGCCAGCAATACACTATATAACTATTTCGAGGAACATAAAATTGAAGTGATGTTCGAACCTATGATTGTTGACGAAAAATCTACCATTAATTTCGATCAAGAGGAGCATTTTACTTTTACTTTTGAGTTTGCTACTCAACCCAAATTTGAAGTTGATCTTGCTGCTCTTCCAAAAGTGACGACTTATCAAGTGCTTGCAGATCAAAAACAAGTGGATGAATATGTGTCTCAAATTCGCAGAAGACATGGAGAATATTCAAATCCTGAAACCATTGCTGATGATGACTATGTTACAATTCATGCAGATGGTAAAACATTGAACTTTTTTGTAAATGACCTTTCAGAGAAAGGAAAAACACTTTTTATTGGGAAAAATCTAAACGAAACCATTGAAAATGTTCCTTTTAAAGATGCTTTTGAGAATGAAATGACCCTAAAAAAAGCATTGCGTTTAAAAGATGATGAGTTTAATGCTGGAGAGACTTATACATACACTGTTGAAATCGCATCTATTGGTCGTGTAGGAATGGCTGAAATCAATGATGAATTTTATGCAAAAGCTTTCCCTGATGGTTCTGTTACCACTATGGAACAACTAGAAGCATATGCTGCTGGTCAGATTACTGCTCAATGGAAAAACGAAACAGATCGCAAATTTATGAATGATGCGATTAATACTATCGTGGAACACACTGCTATTGAATTACCAGAACAATTCATCAGAAAATATATTCTCAAAAACAGTAAAGAACCCATCACTGAAGAGAAATTAAATCAAGAGTTTCCGCAATATCTCAACTCTTTCAAATGGCAATTGATCGAAAATAAATTGTCTGAAAATGAAAATATTCAGGTTTCAATGGAAGATGTGGAAGCGTATGTTCGTCAATATTTCTACGATAACTATTTCAAAAACTTTAATCAGGAAGATGTTTCTGACCGCTTAAATGACCTGGTAAAAGAACAGTTGAAAGATCAAAAACAAGTGAAAGCATTGTATGATCAATTGTTTGATCAGAAGCTTATGGCCGTATTGGAAGAGAAAATGAATGTGGAACGTTTGTCGGGTGACATTCAAGGGTTTGTGGAGTATATCTCAGGACAAAAAGCGCCTACTGAAGAGAAACCTAAAAAAACCAAAAAAGTAGCCAAAACAGAAGAAAATACTGAAGAAAGCGAAAAGCCAAAAGCTAAGAAAACAACCAAAAAGAAAGAGAATGAATAGTAATGAATTCAGAAATTATGCCATTAAACATAGAGGCATAAGCAGCATGAAACTTCACAGATATCAATCTGTGGCAGAAGGATATATTACACCTTACATTATTGAAGAACGTCCGATGAATATTACACAGCTGGATGTATTTTCCAGACTGATGAAAGATAGGATCATTTTTTTGGGAGTTCCCATTTATGATGATGTGGCGAATATCATTCAGGCTCAGTTGTTGTTTCTGGAATCTCAGGATTCAGAAAGAGATATTCAGATCTATCTAAACTCTCCAGGAGGTAGCGTTTATGCAGGATTGGGGATTTATGATACTATGCAATACTTAAAACCTGACATTTCAACAATCTGTACAGGCATGGCCGCTTCAATGGCAGCTGTTCTGTTGTGTGCAGGTACAGCAGGTAAAAGATTTGCATTGCAACACTCCAGAGTAATGATTCATCAACCTATGGGAGGTACTCAAGGTCAAGCTTCCGATATTGAAATCGAAGCCAGAGAGATTCAGAAGTTGAAAAAAGAGTTGTATGAAATCATTGCTCATCATACCGGAAAAGAGTATGAGCAGGTTTGGAAAGATAGTGACCGGGATTACTGGATGATCGCTAAAGAAGCCAAAGAGTATGGTATGATTGATGATATCCTTAAACAAGAGAAAAAATAATGGCCAAAGGAACTCAAAATAAATGTAGTTTTTGTGGTAAACAGATAAGCGCCAAAGACTTACTTATTCATGGCTATGATGCTTCCATCTGTGAAGAGTGTGTGGTAACAGCAAAAAACATTGTAGATGAACATCAAGTCAATGTTCGTAAAAAAGAGGTTTTTGCTTTGAATCTTTTAAAGCCAATCGAAATCAAATCCCGGTTGGATGAGTATGTTATCGGACAGGATGACGCCAAAAAAGTGATATCTGTTGCCGTTTATAATCATTACAAAAGATTGATGCATGCTCAGAAAGAGGATAAAGAAGTTGAAATTGATAAATCCAATATCATTTTAGTAGGGGATACCGGAACCGGAAAAACACTTATTGCCAGAACTATTGCGAAGCTCCTGGATGTTCCATTCTGCATCGCTGATGCTACTGTTTTTACAGAAGCCGGCTATGTGGGAGAAGATGTGGAGAGCATATTAACCCGATTGTTACAAGCTGCAGATTATGACGTAAAACGTGCTGAAAGAGGTATTGTTTTTATTGATGAGATTGATAAAGTAGCTCGTAAAGGGGGTGATAATCCATCCATTACCCGTGACGTATCGGGTGAAGGGGTTCAACAATCCCTTTTAAAACTTCTTGAAGGGGCTGTTGTGAATGTGCCCCCTGCAG
>JAEWUL010000041.1 GCA_023459435.1 Bacteroidota bacterium | reverse complement strand
AAGTTTTGATACCCTAAAGATTTTAACTGGCGTAAGATCGCAGAGCCCACCATTCCCTGGTGTCCTGCTACATAAATTTTTGCTTGTTTGTTCATTGTATGGTCATTTGTATGAGTTGGTTGAAGTTGTTTTGTGATAGTCAGTTAGTACCATGATTTTTACTAATTCTTTGAATGTGGTTTTAGGTTCCCAATTTAATATTTTTTTTGCTTTAGAATAGTCTCCCAGTAAAAGTTCAACCTCTGTAGGTCTGTAATATCGTGGATTAATACCAACTACAGGTTTGTTGATCGATTTTAAGATTCCAATTTCATTCTTTCCGGTTCCTTCCCAAACAATCTCTTCACCTAAAACTTTAAATGCTTCTTCTACAAATTCGCGAACCGTATGGGTTTCATTGGTAGCCAATACAAAATCTTCAGGATGATCAATCTGTAGCATTCTCCACATACCTTCTACATATTCTGGAGCATATCCCCAGTCACGCTTCGCATCCAGATTTCCTAATAGAAGCATATCCATTTGTCCGGACATGATTTTTGAAACACCTACACTGATTTTTCTGGTTACAAACGTTTTCCCTCTTCGTTCACTTTCATGATTGAAAAGGATTCCGTTACAGGCAAAAAGATTGTACGCTTCTCTGTAATTAACTACAATCCAATAAGCATACATTTTGGCAACAGCATATGGACTTCTCGGATAAAATGGGGTTTTTTCATTTTGAGGAATCTCTTGTGCTAAACCATATAGTTCAGAGGTTGAAGCCTGATAAAACTTGGTTTTAATGCCGGTTTCTTTGATGGCATCCAGAAAACGGAGCGTACCAATTCCATCCACTTCAGCGGTGTATTCTGGAACCTCAAAACTCACCTGCACATGACTTTGTGCTCCTAAATTATAAATTTCATCGGGATGGATCTTTTCTACCAACCGGTTCAGGTTACTTGAATCGGTCAGATCTCCGTAATGTAAAAAAAACCTTTTATTGAGTAATTCGGGATTGTTATACAAGTGATCAATTCTAAAAGTATTAAAAGAGCTGGACCTTCTTACAATACCATGTACTTCGTATCCTTTCTCCAGTAATAGTTCTGTTAGGTAACTTCCATCCTGTCCGGTAATCCCGGAAATGAGAGCTGTTTTCATTTTATTGATTTTTAAGTATTTATTTCGATAATAATTGTACGATCTCCTCCAGAGTTGTTTTTATTTGCGCTCCGGTTGTCATGTTTTTAAGTGTATACAGATTTTGATTCATCTCATTTTCACCTGCCATTATCACGTATGGGATCTGTTTGTTGTTGGCATAGGTCATCTGCTTTCCAATTTTTGCAAAATCAGGATATATCTCTGCAGGGATCTGTTGTTGCCGTAAAGTTGCTAATCCTTTAAGCGCATAAAGCTCCTCTTTGGGTCCGAAGTTTAAGAAAATGGCTTTGATGGGTCTCCCAATCTCAGTGGGGAAAAGGTTTAACTCTTCCAGTACATCATAAATTCTTTCTGCTCCGTAGGAGATCCCAACACCAGACATGTTCTTCAATCCAAAAATACCGGTTAAATCATCATATCTTCCACCTCCTGAGATACTACCAATAGATACATCTGTGGCTTTTACTTCAAAAATGGCTCCGGTATAATAGTTTAAACCTCTGGCCAATGTGATATCCAACTCAGGTTGTTTCATTCCAAGCTGATCCGCATAATTAAAAATGGTTTTCATTTCAGTGATCCCCTTCAACCCCATCTCATTTCCTTCAAAAAAGTTAGATAGAAATTTTAATTTGGTGTCATTATCTCCAGAAAACTCAAATAATGGTTCTATTTTTTGAATAGCTTCTTCTGAAATCTCTCTCTGTAGCAACTCTTCAAATACTTTTTCTTTTCCAATTTTATCGAGTTTGTCTATTGCAACACAGATATCAGTGATTTTCTCAGGTTGTCCTAAAATTTCCGCAATGCCTGTTAAGATCTTACGATTGTTCATCTTGATAATAATGTTCAATCCAAACTTCTGAAATATTTCATACGTGATCTGGATCAACTCTAACTCATTGAGTAAGCTGTCACTTCCAATCACATCCACATCACATTGATAAAACTCTCTGTACCTTCCTTTTTGAGGTCTGTCTGCTCTCCAAACCGGTTGAATCTGATATCTTTTAAACGGAAATGTGATCTCATTTCGATGTTGAACCACAAAACGGGCAAATGGCACTGTAAGATCATAACGCAACCCTTTTTCACAGATTTCAGTCGCAATTCTATTGGGATTTCTGTTTTGAAAATCAACACCTGCCATAAAATCTCCAGAGTTTAATACTTTGAAGAGCAGACGATCTCCCTCTTCTCCGTACTTTCCCATAAGTGTGGATAGATTCTCCATTGTAGGTGTCTCAATGGGTAAATATGCATATTTTTCAAAAACAGTTTTAATGGTGTTAAAGATGTAATTTCTTCGAATCATTTCTAATGGGGTAAAATCTCTGGTCCCTTTAGGAATGGATGGTTTTAAAGCACTCATAGTTTGAATAAGTCAATTTATTTTTTAAAGTTCTGATTTGATATATTTTGATTTTTGTTTCGTTGATTCTGATTGGGAACTCTCCAGCTGGATCTTGATATCATTTAATACATTCATATAGTTTATAAATGCTTGATAAGGAGAAGAATACACATCAAATATTTTTTTTACCGCTTGTTTTGGGAACCATTTGGTACTCATAAAATTAAAATGAAATGCATTCTGAAGTCGAAGCCAGGCTAATTTAGCTTCTGGATTATCAGATTTCAAGTACAATTCTTCCAGTTTGAAAAGTTGTTCAAAAGCTTCCTGTTGTAACTCATTCCCTAACCATTCATTGGTATCTTTCTCATCCCCTGAACAAGATATTGCCCATGGAGCATGAAGTGTCGAAGAAGGTATTTCAAATTCTGTAATACATTGAGGAGTAATTAGTTGATACTCGTCAGAAACGCATATCTGTTCCAAAAAGGCTTTATAGAAGTTAAAGATTCCTGTTTCCTCTGGTTGTAAAACTCCCATAGTTTCATAATCCCAGAACAAGTTTAACAACTGAGCTTCTGTAGGGATTGATTTCATAAACCCAATAAATTTTTCAGCAGTCAAAGGATATTGATCCCAACCGGTATCGTTAAAACGTAAGGTTACATCATCACACAACTGATAGTTCCGCAAAACCAACTTAAGTTCCGTTTCATAAGGATTACAGTATAAAAATGAAGGACTTTTCCATCCCAATAAGTGGCGTGCACCTTCTGTTAAAACAACGTTGTAGCCTGCTTCATACAACCACTCTCCAATCTCATCGGAATAGATCAATTCAGTGTTACAAAATGTTTTGGGCAGTACCTGAAACACATCTTTCAGGTAATTTTCCTGAAGTTTTACCTGCTCCATAAACGAAGTTTTGTTATTCAGGGAAGCAAGACTATGCGTATAAGTGCTTCCTGTTATCTCAACATTTCCGGTAGCAACCAATGCTTTGAAACCTTCCAGCACTTCAGGACAATAATCCTGAAATAGTTTAATAGTGCTTCCCGATATACTAAAACTGAGAAATAATCGATCTTTGTGTTTTTGAATCAACTCCAATAACATTTTATTGGCTGGAATATAACAACGATTGGCCAAACGATTGATCAGATAGTTGTTTTGATAGTCATCGAAATAGTTGTGGTTTTGATTGATATCAAAGAATCTGTAGGTTCGTAACAGATGAGGTTGAATAACTTGGAAATGGATACAGATCTTACGCATAATATTTCGTTTTAAGGTTTTCTCAAATGATTGTAAATGGCAATCAGTTTTTCAGCAACATGATCCCATTTAAGATTGTCAACATCCTCTTTCCCTTTTACTGAGAAAAAGTTGGCTAAAGCAGGGTAGTGCAGAATTCCATAAATGGCATCAGCCATGGCATCCACATCCCAGAAATCCACTTTTATGGCGTGTGTTAACACTTCAGCAACCCCTGACTGCTTCGAGATAACTACCGGTACACTCGCACTCATCGCCTCTAATGGAGAGATCCCAAAAGGTTCTGAAATGGAAGGCATTACGTACACATCACTCATCCCAAACATGGTGTCAATGTCCGAACCTTTTAAAAATCCTGTAAAATGAAAGCGGTCTGAAATGCCTAACTCTGCAACATGTTCTATCACTTTGGGCATCAGATCCCCATCACCTGCCAGAACAAAACGTACATTAGGGTCTTTTTCCAAAACTTTTTTGGCACTCTCAACAAAATATTCAGGTCCTTTCTGAAAAGTAACCCTTCCTAAAAATGTGACAATCTTTTCTTTAACAAACTTTCCTCTATCAATCTGTTTACCTGTGGGTTCAACTGCATTATGCAGTGTGTATACTTTCTCAGCCGGAATTCCATATTTTTCGATTACGGTTTTTCGTGTTAGGTCACTCACTGCACAAACAGCATCCGCTTCCATCATCCCATATTTCTCTAATCCGTATACCAGATCGTTAATTCTGTGCTCTCCGGAGCGGTCATACTCCGTAGCATGCATGTGAACTACTAAAGGTTTTCCACTCACTTTTTGGGCTGCAATTCCGGCCTTGTAAGTGAGCCAATCGTGTGCATGGATGATGTCAAATTCGTATTTAGACGCAATCTCTGCTGCTACAATCGCATACTCTTCCACTTCAGTCATTAAATTTTCCGTATATTTACCTGAAAAATGGTATTTTCTAACTTTACCTCCACTCTCCTCCTGAAATAAACCACTCTCTAACTGATCCACAATCTTGTAATATTCGTTCATTCCAATGTATGGTACCATTTGAGAATGAACCTCAATAAACGAAACTTGTTTGTCGAAAATCTTAAGGTGCGTATAGCGAGGGTCAACCTCAATGTTGCTGGCATCAATGATGTTGACATAACGTTGATCTTCATCCCGGGATGCTTTTGGCATCACAAAAAGGACCTCTACGTTATGATGTGCTAACCCTTTTGTTAGTCCATAACATGCAGTCCCTAAACCTCCTGCAATATGGGGGGGGAACTCCCAGCCAAACATTAAAACCTTCATAATTAGATATTTAGAATTTCGAGTAACATATTATATTTTCATTGTTTTTGGATTTATCCATTTAAACCTTTTTCTTTTTCTATAAGCCATTTGATATGTAATAGTGCTCCGACACTCCATGCCTGAGAGATACAACCATTAGGTTTAAAAGGAGGATTTCCATCAGTGATTTCAGCAATGGTAGAGATCCCGTAGTCTTTCATGCAGGTATCAAAGTTATATAAAATCTTTTCCAGGAAGGGGAGTGCCCCTTTTTGATAAACAGCCAGCATCCCTTCTGCAAAAGGAGCAAGAAGCCATGGCCAAGCAATTCCTTGATGATAAGCGGCATCCCTTTCCTCTTGTGTTCCTTTGTAAAATCCTTTATACTGAGGGTCTTGTGGAGAAAGAGTCCTTAATCCTTTTTCGGTAAACAACTCTTCCAATGCTTTTTTAAGAATCAGTTGTTTTATTTTTTCACTGATTGGGCAGTAAGGTAATGATGTGACAATCACCATGTTAGGCCTAACCTGGAAGTTTCGATAATTCCCATTTACATAATCCGCTAAATATCCAAGTTCCTTAGACCAAAAGGTTTCCTTGAAAACAGCTGGAAACTCTTTTACCAATTCTTCCCATTCCTTAATAAACTCTTGATCTTTAGCACATCGGGCTACTTCTAATGCAAACTGTAAGCCATTGTACCAAAGAGCATTTATTTCAACCTGATACCCTGTTCTGGGTGTAACCGGAACTCCGTTAATTACGGCATCCATCCAGGTTAAAGCGATATGGTCACTTCCTGCATAAATGAGTCCGTTACCTTCCATACGGATATTGTACAACGATCCTTTTTTGTATGCATTTATGATCGCTTTTATATGTGAACCATACTCATTCCAGATCGTTTTTTTTCGTTTCGTAAAATTGGTGTATTGTTGTAATGCCCTTAAAAACCATAAAGGTGCATCTACAGAGTTATAAGCTGCTTTCTCTCCATCTCCAATGTTTGGAAATAATCCATCTCTCATCTCGGAAAGCATATCATCCATGATCTCTTTACACAATTCCGGTTTATTCAATGCTAATGTTAAACCCGGTAAGGCGATAAAAGTGTCCCTTCCCCATCTCCCAAACCAGGGATAACCAGCAATAATCTGTGTTTTTCCATTCCTTTTGACAATAAACTGTTCTGCAGCATTTACCAGACAATTGAAATAAGAGGATCTTTTGGTTCTTTTTTGTAATTCAGATTGAAACAGTTTTTCAATCTGATCAGGTGCAATGGGTTCTGTTCCAAGGGTAATATAGATCTCCTTATGGTTCATGTCCACCAGTATCTTACCCGGATTTAAAAGATCTTCATGCCCCTCATATCCTCTTTTGATCTCCTCTTCATATTCAAAATTGTAGTGCCACTCAGGTTGATGATGGTATTGTATCATGGAGGACGCTTGTAAGTAAACAGGGGTGTAATTCTCGTACATACAGTATTTTACACCATTTTCAACAGCTTCAAAATCAGTATTGGCATATTGATTTGCCATTGTTAACCGATGTGTTTGTCTGAAGGCCAGTAAGGGCTCCATCTGTAATACGGCACTTTCATAAGGCTCTGAGATCGTGTATTTAATGATGATACGGTCCTGATCAGATACAAATAATAACTCCTTCGTAAATTGAAATTTGCCCACTTTATACCGATAGGTAGGTAGGATATCTGCATTAAAGAAATCCAGATACTTATTCCCTTTCGGATGGATTAACCCTCCCTTAAACTGATGAATCCCTAAATGAAACTCTAATTGATTGATGATAATCGTTTCATTCAGATTTGAAACAAGGAGGTGCCTTTCGTTGTCAATCGAATCCTGAGGTACAATAAAAAGTCCATGATATTTTCGGGTGTTTAAACCTAAAAGGGTAGAACAGGCATACGAACCGGTACGACTGCACCTTAATATCTCTTTGCCTTTTGAGAAGTTTATATTTACTAGTTTTTCTTTGTCAAATTCAATGTATCCCATTTTGGTATCTGATTTATTTGGTTAGGTTTATCTCTATTTTACCCATATAAGCTCCCTTTGAGCCAGTCTGAAC
>JAEWUL010000040.1 GCA_023459435.1 Bacteroidota bacterium | reverse complement strand
TACCGGTATAATTGGATCTTTTAAAAAATCATGAGGTGTATCTGCATTGGCTTGTGGAACCATATCTATATGTCCTTGAATAATCACAGGAACTCTGTTCTCATAGCCGGGAGTTGCAGGTTTTCTGAAAACAATGTTCCCTGTTTTATCTTGCGTATAATCTACATTATTTTGTTGCGCCCATTCTTTCATCCATTCGAGGATCTTCTCTTCATGCTTTGATGGATGTGGAATAGAACAGATGTTAGCGAAAATCTCCCATAATTTGGAAGGATACAATTTGGATAGTTCTTGATTCATGTTGTGATTTTTATGATTAAAAATGATTTTATAAAAATTTAACCGCAAAGATATAAAAAATGTACGAAGAAATTAAAAAATGTTTTATATTTGCATCACTAAATGATGAACTATGAAAACTTCCAGATTACTCCCCAAACTGATCCTCATTTGTGTTTTTTCCCCTCTTTTTTCTTTGGCACAGTTTTTTGATGATTTTTCTGATGGTGATTTTACTATGAATCCAACTTGGACAGGAGATCTAACCCATTTTACAATTAATGTTCAGAATCAACTTCAATTAAATGCTACAACTGCAGGTATTTCCCATTTAAAATGTCTGAATGTTTTTGAATCTGATTCTCTGGAATGGAGTTTTAATATTCAAATGCTCTTTGCTCCTTCAGGAAGTAATTTTGCTCAGTTTATTCTCAAATCTTCGGATACCACTTTTTTAGGAAATGAAAACTATTTTTACATCCAATTTGGGGAGAATCTTTCTAATGATGCAGTTGAACTTTTTTACAAAAACGACAATGGGATAACCTCCATATGTAGAGGAACTAATGGTAAAATTGCCAACTCTTTTGATTATAATTTTAAAGTTACTTATCATGAACCTGGAATTTGGAAAATATTTATTGATGAATCTAAAACGGGGGATTATAGACTAGATGCTATAGGATTTATGCCAGATACAATCGCAACAAAATCTTTAGGGTTTTACTTAAAATATACATCATCCAATCTCCAGAAATTCATTTTTGATAATATCTATTTTGGCATACCTGTTTATGATACTATAGCCCCATTTGTTAAAAAAACAACTACAAATGAAGAAAGAAACATAGTATATCTTCAATTTTCAGAAAATGTAAGTTCATCATCTGCTTTAGATAGAAATAATTATATTATTGATAATCAATATTATCCGGATTCTGTTTTTTTTCAGGGAAATGATAAACAGCTAATTGCACTTTTTTATAATGTTCCATTTCCCAATTTACATCAATCAACCATTATTGTTTCAAATATTACTGATATGGTGGGGAATTGTATGCTTCCCCATTCGGACACCATTTTATTCCGAACAGTGGTAAGAAATGATGTTTTGATTACAGAGATAATGGCTGATCCAACACCGGAAATTTTATTACCACCATGTGAATATATTGAAATATACAACAGGAATTTTGAGGATACATTGTTTATGAAGGGATGGAAATTGAAAATGGGCAGTTCTGTTAAAAATTTGCCTGATATTGCTATCCCTTATCATGGTTATATCGTAATTGTTCCCCAATCTTGCTATGAAAATTATTTAAAAATAACCCATCATGTTTATCCCGTTAGTTCTTTGGGTATCACCAATGATGGCCAAGAGATAATTCTTCTCAATGGAAAAGATGAAGTGATCGACTATGTTCCTTTTCACGTAAACTGGCATTCTAATCTCTTAAAAAAGGATGGGGGATGGTCTCTTGAAATGAAAGATGTGGATAAACCCTGTTTAGGTTCAGAAAACTGGGATTCATCTATTTCCAATGACGGGGGAACACCAGCATATAAAAATTCTATTGATCAGGAAGTAATGGATGATAAACCTCCTGTAATTCTCAAAGCAGTTGTAAATGATATTATTACGATTCATCTTTATTTCTCTGAACCAATTAGTCGCATGAACCAGGAATCCCTTTTTCATATAGATCAAGGGATCAGGATTTTTAAATATGAGATATTAGATCCTACTAATCAAGTTGTAAAAATTGAACTTTATGACCCACTCGAAGTGAGGAAAATATATACTTTAACGATTCAAAATTTTATATATGATTGTAATGGAAACTATACTCCATTCGGGACAACTGTAAAAATAGCTATCCCTGAAGAACCGGTAAAAGGGGATATTGTAATCACTGAAATTTTAACTGATTCTTATCAGAGTACTAATGCGGACTATATTGAATTGTTGAACCGATCTGATAAAGTGATCGATGTTGGAAGAATGAGGATAGGATCCGGGAATGAATCAAATCCGGAAAAGTTGGTGTTCATCTCATCTTCAGGTTTTAATCTTTTTCCAAATCAGTATGTTTGTATATGTAAAAACAGGGATTTGACATACCAGCAGTATTATACACCATCCGATGCCCTTTTAATCACAACAGATTCATTGCCCAATTTTCCTAATACTTCGGGTGTCGTTTACCTTACAGATTATTCTTTGAATATTTTGGATCAATTGGCTTATACAGAAGAACATCACTCTTCTTTTCTTTCTTCAACGGATGGGGTTTCCCTTGAAAAAATCAATATTAACCTTTCCAGTCAGCAAATATCTAACTGGACTTCAGCCGTTGCATCTGTGGGTTTTGGAACGCCGGGATATCAAAATTCTAATTATCGTAAAGTCCATTTTGATGATCAAGAATTTATTGTAAATCCGGCGATCATATCTCCTGATCAGGATGGAAACAATGATTTTGTAGAGTTGATTGTTCGTTGTCCGGATCATAATTCCAGAGTAACTATTCAAGTATTTCATTTGAATGGGCATTTAATCAAGGTTATTGCTAATAATGAGGTGGTGAGTCAATATACTTTATTTATATGGGATGGAACGAATAGTTCGGGTGAATTGGTTTTAGGAGGTAGTTATATCATGAAGTATGAGAGATGGCAGGCAGGAGGTGAAGTGCGAAAAATGAAAAAGGTGGTATCAGTAGTACTATAAGACACGAACTCAAGGGTATTTTTTAAAAAAAATGATGGAAAAAATGGAAAAAGTAAACATATTCACAAAATATTGTATATTTGCAGAAAAAAAAAGTGAAATTCAGCGGTGTTAAAGAGTATTTAGATGTAAAGGCAACTCCATTGAAACCGGCAGCAGGAAGGATTTTAATATCTGTTCCGTTTTATAATGATCCATTTTTTAATAGAACAGTTGTCCTTTTAGTAGAGTGTTCAGAAAACAATTGTGTCGGATTGATCATCAACCAACAAATTAAATTTAAAATAAATCAGATTATCAAAGATATTGATATTGATGAACATATATATGCTGGAGGTCCTGTAATGCACAACAATGCATTTGGTTTACACAACTACCCATATTGTGAAGATTGTTCTGAAATTGTTAAAAATGTATATTTAGGGTATAATGATCGGTTGATCTCAATTTTGGAAAAAAGGTTTGACTCATCTGTTAAATATAAGTTTTTTATAGGCTATTCCGGCTGGGCGCCCAATCAACTGGAAGAGGAGATTCATCATCAAATGTGGGTTGTTAGCAGGGCAGACGAGCAATTAATACTTCATACTCCACCGGATTTAATCTGGGAACATGCTGTTAAAGAATTGGGAGATGAGTATTTACATTGGTTGAAAATACCGGTTCATCTTTCTGATAATTAGAAAGATCCAAAAAAATCATCGGGAAAATTTAAAAGATACACCTTTTCTGTAGTTCTGGTGAGTGCAGTATACAACCATCTCAAACTCTCTTTATCCATTTCTTTACCTTTGATGTAATTGAAATCGATAAAAGCAATTTTCCATTGTCCACCTTGTGTTTTATGACAAGTTAACGCATAAGAAAACTTTACCTGAGCTGCATTGAGGTAAGGATTATTTTTAATTTTAAGAAAGCGTACCCGTTTATTGGGGATATCTTCATAATCTTTAGACACTTCATGATAAAGTGTTTTGAGATCGGTTTGAGACAGCGATGCAGCGGGAGACTCCAGACTGTTGAGAATCACTTTGAGTTCTACATCCGGAAATTGAGGATAATCACACAATCTCACACGTACATCTGCAAAGTTGAATCCATATAAAGAATTGGTTTTTATGATATTCTGAATCTCCATCATATCTCCATTAGCTAAAAATCCCACTTCAGAATCCTCTTCGATCCAATGATAATTATTTTTGACTGACATAATATAATCACCAGTTGCAATCTGATTTTCTCTATAAAAAATCCGATTCCGGATCTCATTGTTAAAAATCAGGGCTCTTTTATTGGACCGGGTAATAATTACAATATCTTCAGGATCATAGCTTGTATAAAGTATGTTTAATTCTTCTTCCAGATCCTGAGAGGATAACCTTTGAAAATCTTCAAATAATAGATTGGAAAAAACAGGTAATGAGAAGTCTAAATGGTTGATTTTACTCCTTAAAAGTGTTGCATTATAAAGAATTCCAGATTCACTCGTTTGTCTTACTACATCAGTCAATTGATAATCATCGATTTCAAGATGAAAACTATGTCTCAGAAAATCGATATTCATAGCAGGACTCTCATCAGAATGAACAGGGGGTAACTGTGCATCATCTCCAATAAAAAGAAGTTTATTGTTTTCCCCTTCAAAAACAAAATTGATCAGATCATCCAGAAGATTATTATTCCCAAATAATTCGTTTTCATGGGTTAAATTGGAGATCATCGAAACTTCATCCACAATAAAAAGGGTGTGATTCCACTTGTTCTCTTTACGAACAATCTCAACGATCCCATTTTTATTTTTGATTTTATATATAAATTTATGGATCGTAAATGCTTTTTTCCCCGAATAGACTGAAAACACTTTTGCAGCCCGTCCAGTTGGTGCTAAAAGGATTGTTTTTTTATTAAATTCAGCAAAGGTATTTACTAAAGCACTGATCAGTGTTGTTTTACCTGTTCCGGCATACCCTTTTAAAATAAATAATTGACCAGGATTTATTTTATACAGAAATTGTGTAATCTTTTGAATAGCAATGTTTTGTCCATTTGTTGGA
>JAEWUL010000039.1 GCA_023459435.1 Bacteroidota bacterium | reverse complement strand
CTTGTTTTCCGGAGATCGCTTCAATACGTCTGATCCCTGCAGCAATTGCACTTTCGGAAACAATCTTTACATAACCAATGTTACCTGTGGAAGAGGTGTGTGTTCCACCACATAATTCGATAGATTCTCCAAAACGGATCACTCTCACATGATCTCCGTATTTTTCTCCGAATAGGGCCATAGCACCCATATTTTTAGCTTCCTCAATCGGAAGTTCTTCGAAAACAGATACTGGAGTATTATCGCGAACCAATTGATTGACAATCATTTCTACTTCTGTCAATTGCTCATCGGTTACTTTTGAAAAATGAGAGAAGTCAAAACGGAAACGTTCATGAGAAACATAAGATCCTTTTTGTTCTACATGGTTGCCTACTACCTTACGTAATGCATAATGAAGCAAGTGGGTTGCGGAGTGGTTATTCTGAGTGGCAATCCGATTCTCTTTGTTTACTACAGCAGTGAAGGTTGTAGAAAGATTATCCGGAAGTGTTGGCGCAATATGAACAATAAGGTTATTCTCTTTGATGGTATTGGTGATCTCCATTTTCTCATTGATGCTCATCAAAACGCCGGTGTCGCCCACTTGTCCACCCGATTCAGCATAAAATGGAGTTTTGTCAAGAACCAATTGATAGAACTGTTTTCCTTTTGATTTTACCAATCGGTATTTTATAATTTTGGATTCTGTTTCAAGAGTATGATAACCAACAAATTGAGTAGGATTGGTATCAGAAATCAGCTCAACCCAATCTTCAGTTTCAATAGTTGCAGCTGCTCTGGAACGAGTTTTTTGTTCCTCAAGCCCTTTTTGAAACCCATCCATATCGACGATGAGGTTCTTTTCTGAAGCTAAAAGCTGGGTTAAATCTATAGGAAAACCGTATGTATCAAATAGTTCGAATGCAAAAGGACCTTCAATTTGATTACCGGTTAATTTTTGACAGTAGTTTTCAAATTTTTGGATACCGTTTGCCAATGTTTTCAAGAAGGAGTTCTCCTCTTCGCGGATCACCCGTTCAATCAATATTTGTTGTGCTTTCAGTTCTGTGAATTGTTCCCCCATTTGGGCAACAAGGTCAGCCACTAAACTGCAAATAAAAGGTTCATTAAAGCCAAGGAAAGTGTAGCCGTAACGGATAGCACGTCTTAAAATTCTGCGGATAACGTAGCCGGCACCTGTATTGGATGGAAGTTGTCCATCAGCGATAGCGAAACTAACCGCTCTCAAGTGGTCAGCAATCACACGCATTGCGATATTAACAGGCTCTTCAACACCGTATTTTTTTCCGGAGATTTGAGCAATTTTTTGAATCAAAGGTTGAAAAACATCGGTATCATAATTCGATTTTTTCCCTTGAACGGCCATACAAAGTCTTTCAAATCCCATTCCTGTATCCACATGACTTGCAGCCAGTTTTTGTAACTCACCAGAAGCGAGTCTGTTGTATTGAATAAACACCAAATTCCAAATCTCTACCACCAAAGGGTTATCGTTATTCACGAGAAGTGCGCCCTCAACCTTTGCTCTCTCGGAGTCATCTCTTAAATCCACATGAATTTCAGAACAAGGCCCACAAGGACCACTGTCACCCATTTCCCAGAAGTTATCTTTTTTATTTCCGTATAGAATTCTCTCTTTTGGTAAATATTTTTCCCATAAAGCAAGCGCTTCAGCATCGAGTGCTGTTCCATCTTTTTTATCCCCTTCAAAAACAGTAGCATACAAACGATTAGGGTCTAATTTCATCTTTTCGGTAAGGAACTCCCAGGCCCAATCGATCGCTTCCTCTTTGAAATAGTTTCCAAACGACCAATTTCCCAACATTTCAAACATGGTGTGGTGATACGTGGCTTTTCCAACTTCTTCTAAATCATTGTGTTTCCCGGAAACTCTCAAACATTTTTGGGTATCTGCAATTCGGGGAAACTTAACAGGTTGATTTCCTAGAAAAATATCTTTAAATTGGTTCATCCCGGCATTAGTAAACATCAATGTCGGGTCATTTTTGATCACCATCGGAGCAGATGGTACTATTTCGTGTTCTTTAGATCTGAAAAACTCCAGAAAAGATTTACGTATTTCGTTGCTATTCATCTTGTTAAGTTTTGAAAAATGAAGCTACAAATATACGAAATAATAAGCAAATGAGCTAATAAGCTAATTTACTAATTTTATAATTCCTCACCACCGCTTTGATCGGGTTGATGAACTTGTCCAATAAACGTAAATCTTCAGTGATGATCTCGGCACTTCCGGTCATCTCCTGTGTGAATGTGAGCTGTTTTCCATAAGTGGTGGTTAAGTTTTTAGGGAACACAACCTCTAAAATGTATGCTTTTGTTTCCTCATCCACTTGAACAGGAACTAAAGAGATGTTCCTGATCTCCACTTTGATGATTCCATACTCCATGTAAGGATAATTTTCTAATTTCACATTAACACTTTGTCCCGCATTTACATTCTGCTTCTCTTGCCAGTATTTGGTAAAGGTTGCCAAACCGGAACAAGGGGCAACCAGTAGAAAATTGAGTTTCCATGTCTTAATCTGAGTTTTAAGCTGTTCAAAGGTTCCTGTTATGGCTATGGTTAGTATGTTGATCTGATCTATTCTTTGTTGTTCTAAATTAAAAATGGACTGCTTCAATTGCAAAATACTCATTCTTTGGTTATCCAACCCCATTTTAGAGGATTCAAACGCTTGTAGTTGTTGCAAATAGGTGTTTTTAGCTTGTTCATATTCCATTAATGATAACGATTTTTTTCTCATACAAAGTGGAATCAATTCGAAATACTTGTTTGGCCTTTTCTAACTGTTTCCTGACTTTGACACTTTTTTTAACACAAATTTGTAACTGGTTAATAGACAGAATTATATAATTTCTGGGACATCGAAATGGGTGTCCCAGCATAAAATTATGTATTTTTGTGGTATGTTTATTAGAAAGAAAAAGAATCCCAGCGGAGTTATCAGTGTTCAAATTATTGATAAAAGTAAAGGCAAGTATAAGGTTGTTCATACTATTGGGAGTAGTAAAGATGACTTTTTGTTGATGACCTTATTAAAAAGGGTCGTCAATGGATTGAAGTTCAAAGTGGGACTCCAGATATGTTTAAACAAAAAGCAAGAGAAGAGGAAGAGAAACAAGTTACAGAGCATTTGTTGACTAATATTGAAAATGTGCTGATAAATGGCACACAATTAATTTTATTAAAATCACAGGATTCGAGGCCATAGAGGATGATATTTTACGTCAATTGGTGATTGCTCGTTTAGGACAGCCCATGAGCAAATATGCTACTGTTGATTATCTTAAATCATATTTTGATGAAAATGGTTTTTCAAAAGATGGCAGACACAGTCAACCACAGGTTGTTCTAGGATTGTTAGTTAGTAAAGATGGTTATCCGCTTTCATATTCATTATTTAATGGCTCTCAATACGAGGGAAGAACAATGTTGCCGATTGTTGAAGATTTTGTTCAAAGGTTTAATTTAGATGATTTTGTGGTAGTTTCGGATTCTGGATTAATGAGTAAATCAAATATATCTTTACTGCAATCAGGTGTATACAAATACATTGTGGGAACAAGGATAAAAAATGAAACAGAAGTAGTGAAAAGGAATATTTTGTCTTTACCAAAGCATGATAATGAATTTCATGAGATTAAAAAAGGTGATTCTCGATTAATTGTAAGCTATTCTTCAGTAAGAGCAAGAAAAGATAAATATAACAGAGATAAAGGTATAAAATGACTTCAAAAAGCATATAAAACGGGCAATATTACCAAAGAGAACATTAACAAACGAGGGTACAATAAGTTTTTGGAGATCTCTGATCATGTAAAAGTAGTTATCAATCAAGAAAAAATACAAGAAGACGAAAAATGGGACGGGTTAAAAGGATATATTACGAATACATCACTTTCAGCCAAGGATGTTTATGAACAATACAATGGATTATGGGTTGTTGAAAAAGCGTTCAGAGTAACAAAAGGGACTCTTGAAATACGACCTATGTTCCACTTTACACCACGAAGAATTGAAGCGCATGTTTGTATTTGTTTTGTTGCATATAAAGTGTATAAAGAACTAGAAAGAGTGTTAAAAACTAATAAGATAAGCTTTAGTGTAGATAAAGTCCTTAATATTGCAAAAACAATAACAACTATAAAAGTAAAATTACCAATTAGTGACACAACACTCACAAAAACTATGCTAATAACAGCTAGACATAAATCAATTGCTATACTTTTTGATGATAATTTCTGTAAATCCATTTAGGGTGTCCCAGTGTCGAAGTCAGGAGGGACATCCTGTTCCTTTCCCCCAACTTTCCACGGCATTAGGGATGTGTAGGGCGCCGAAGGCGGTACGAGTGTAATCAGTAACTTTGCATCATCAAATTTTCGCAACTAAGAATCACCAGTTGTTAATAAAAAAAACCTTCATATTTGCAGTAGCAATACTAAAAACATGAAGGCAAAACACAACAACAAAAAGGT
>JAEWUL010000038.1 GCA_023459435.1 Bacteroidota bacterium | reverse complement strand
TGTTCAAAGTTTATCATAGTAATATGAATTAACTTATTCTTTTAAATCCAGTTCTTTAATAATATTTTGAGCATCTGCAAATTTATCAATAATAAAGAGGACATATCTGATATCCAGACTGATATTTCTACATTTGTTCACATCATAATGCAAATCGCTCATGGTACCTTCCCACATTCGGTCAAAATTGATTCCTACCAGTTCCCCTTTTCCATTTAAAATGGGACTTCCGGAATTTCCACCAGTGGTATGATTGCTGGCAATAAAAGCTACTCTCATATCTCCATTTTTATCAGCATAGGGTCTGAAATTTTTTGTTAAAATCAACTCTTTTAATTTGGGGTCAACCTTGTAATCAAAAATATCCGGATCCTCTTTATCAATAATTCCAGTAACAGTGGTATATGGGAGATACTTCATCCCATCAGCAGGGATGATCCCTTCCATTGTTCCGTATGCAACCCTCAATGTAAGATTGGCATCGGGGAACTTCACTCTTTGGGGATCTAGTTCCATCAGACATTGCAGGTAAATTCTATAATGTTCCTCTAGAAGTACCTTTAATGTAGGAATTATATTCCCATTTAAGACACCCAGCTGAATACTGGCTTGTAAAAAGAGCTGGTTCTCATCAAACCATTTTTTTAACTTTTTAATATCTTTGGGTTTTGCATTTTTCATGAAATCCATATAAGACTCTTTATTGGCAAAAATCGATTTTTCATACCAGTTATCAGATAATGCGAGCAAATTTTCTTTAGATATTTTGGCATATTTCTGCAGCGTTTCAGGCATATACTGAACATCAAGTGTGTTAAAATAGTAGAATAACAACTCTACAAAAACCTCTTTATCAATAGGTTTATAATAATGAGAATAAAAATTCTCTCCGTAATTGATCCATTTCTCTTTATCTTTGTCAAAGTTTACCATCTCTCCATTGATATAGAAGTTTTTTCTGAACCTTTCAGCAAAAGAAGGAAGTTCAACAGCAGGAAATGTTTCTCTCAGGAAGGCAGATTGAAGTTCATGATTTTTATAAATAGCATAATCATCTTTAATATTTTGAATCACATTTTTATATTTCTGCGCATAGATTGGATTTTGATCGATCATTTGTTGCAATTGTGTTTCCTCATTTTGTTTCTTTTGGATCACTTTTGAATCTTTAATCCCCTTATTTTCGCCGATCCACTTTTTCCATCCGTTTGCAATACTATTTGATTTGGCAGAATACATCAATCTAATTTCAGTAGATTGATTCATATATTTTTTCATGATATCCAATCTTACACCTCTTTGATGAATGGCCACCGGATTTCGGGCATTCACTACCAGATCAACTCCATCAGAAAGAAGATATTGCATGGTAGTCCCGGGGTAGCCGAGTACCATTGTAAAATCACCTTCATCAACACCAGAAACGGATATGGGGAGATATTTTGGAGAATTCATAGGAATATTTTCAGGGGAGTATTGAGCTGCTTGCCCATTAGGAGCAGTATAAATCCGATATAATGAAAAATCACCGGTATGTCTTGGCCATACCCAATTATCTGTATCACCACCAAATTTTCCAATATTTTCAGGGGGTGTTCCCACTAAACGAACATCTCTATATACCTGATAAACAAAAATAAAATATTGATTTCCGTAGTAGAAAGGTTTAACATCTGCTCTATAGGTAGTCTCTTTTGTGTATTCTGAGATCACTTTATCGATATTCTTTTTAATCCTATTTTGGGATTCAGGGAGTGATTGATCGGAACTGACTCCATCTAAAACCTGATCCGTTACCTCTTCCATTTTGATTAGGAAAGACACGGTTAATCCTTCGCAAGGGATCTCTTCATCATAACTTTTCGCCCAGAATCCGTTATGTAAATAATTGTTTTCAAGGGTGCTATACCTTTGAATGTAAGAATATCCGCAATGATGATTGGTAAGTAAAAGACCATTTTTGGAGATTAGTTCAGCGGTACATCCGCCACCAAAAAGGACAACAGCATCTTTGAGACTGCTGTTATTTACGCTGTAAACATCTTCAGCAGTAAGCTTAAAACCCAGTTTTTGCATTTCTGCTTCATTTTTTTTCAATAAAATAGGGAGCCACATTCCGGCATCCGCGAACCCTAAAAAGAAAGAGGTCAAAAGGGTAAAAACAAGTATTGTTCTTTTCATAATGTAAAATTTTTCATAAAATAGATTGCAAAAATACGAAATAATAAGCTTATTAGCTTATTATTTCGTATTTTTGCTGCGTAAACTTTCAATTATGAGAATACACTTTATTGCTATTGGCGGGAGTGCGATGCATAATCTGGCCATCGCCCTTCATCTCAAAGGATACCAAATCAGTGGCTCCGATGATGAGATTTTTGACCCTGCTAAATCCAGACTTGAAAAATATGGTCTTCTCCCCTCCTCTATCGGCTGGAATCCCGATCTGATCAACAATCAACTGGATGCCATTATCCTTGGAATGCATGCACGTATCGATAATCCTGAACTGATCAAAGCCAAAGAACTGGGACTTAAGATTTTTTCCTATCCTGAGTTTCTGTATGAGCAAAGTAAAGACAAACTGCGCATCGTTGTAGGGGGAAGTCATGGTAAAACTACGATTACATCGATGATCATCCATGTTTTACAAGCGTGTCATATGGAATGTGATTACATGGTGGGCGCTCAACTTGCCGGCTTCGAAGTGATGGTAAAACTCTCTGAAACAGCTCAAGTGATGGTGATTGAGGGGGATGAATACCTGACATCGCCCATCGACAGAAGACCCAAATTTCATGTGTATCAGCCTGATGTGGGAATCATTAGCGGTATCGCGTGGGATCATGTGAATGTGTTCCCCACTTTTGACTTCTATGTGGATCAATTCCGGATTTTTGCGAACATGATTCCTGCAAACGGGAAGTTTATATA
>JAEWUL010000037.1 GCA_023459435.1 Bacteroidota bacterium | reverse complement strand
TACTTGTTGTACCATTATGGGGACAGATTAATCCGTTGGATAAACCAGCATACGTGATTTATAACAGTAATGGTGAAATCACAAACTACTCTGAGATGATCAGAGAACTTTCATTAACGCAGGTTTGTTTATTTGGGGAACTTCACAACGACCCGATATCCCATTGGTTAGAATTTGAGATAATGAATTCCCTTTTTCAAATCAAAAAAGGGGATTTTACTGTAGGTTCTGAGATGTGGGAATCTGATAATCAGCTACTTATTAATGAAGCATTTGTAAATAATTTTTATGATGAAGCGATGTATCTGGAATCATCAAAACTTTGGTCCAATTTAAAACCTGATTATCTTCCTTTACTACAGTTTGCTGTTAAAAACAAAATTCCATTTATTGCCACAAACATTCCTCGTAGATATGCACGTATGGTTTCCAGAAAAGGTATTGAAAGCTTAAATGAACTCTCTGCGACTGCAAAAAGCTATATAGCTCCTTTACCTATACCTATTGATTTAAACGAATATGCTTATAAATTAATGATCCAGGATATGCCGAGTGGAGGAAATATGAAAATGATAAATCCTGAAAATTTTGCAAAAGCTCAAGCTGTTAAAGACGCCACTATGGCACATTTTATCCTTCAAAATCTTCCAAATAATGGGCTCTTTTTTCATTTTCATGGAGAATTTCATTCTGCTTTTTATTCTGGGATTACATACTATCTAAAGCTATATAATCCTGATATTCAAATTAAAACCATATCGATCGTTAAACAAAATGAAATTCAAAAACTGGATACTGAAAATCTAAAAAGGGCTGATTTTATTATTGTTGTACCTGAAACAATGAGTACAACCTATTAAGAGGTCTGAAAAACAATCACTTCTCCCCTTTCCATCTCAATAGTAAACTGATCTCCGATTGCTTCGTTGAGGCTCCCTTCCCAAAGATGTCGGAAAGCTCTTTTTTGAACAGGATATTTCAACCCTGTAAAAGTGAGTTCGGTACTTTTATCAAAACTAAATATGGAAACCTGCTGTTTTGGAAAAGATTGAAAAGTTGTTGTTTCAGTAATGGGAGTAAAAACACCAAAATTAGTTACCATAGCCATCTTCGGTTTTGAGACACCATACTTTTGATAATCAACAATATAAGACAACATTATCGAAAGATTAGCCAAAGAGTGATCTTCCCGTTTCCCAAAACCACTTAGAATTACAATATTTAACCAATTGTTTTCAAAACAAAAATGGATTGCTTTTTGCAAATCGTTATATTCCTGACTATTATCTTTATGAATTATTTTTTTATATTTCTTTAAATCATCAGAATGGATGGAATCTAAATCCCCAACAATAGCATGTGGTTCTATATTATGGTAATGCAGTATATCAATGGCTCCATCACAACAAACAATATTCTGAGCATTTTGTAAAATTTCAATCGATTTGTTGGAATAAGGGAGTTCTCCATGCGCAACAATCACTGTTTCAAAAAAGTACATAAATAGCTAAATTAAATAATCATTTTTTACAATATCATAAACAGGAATCTGCAATTCCTGGTGTAAAGTTTGACATAAAAGTTCAGAATTGATCGTATAACCCGTTGGAGATGTTGGATTTACACATATTGCAATACATCTGTTTTTAAATAGAAGTTGTAAAGATCCGCCCGCATTGAGGAAAGCATTCAGATTTTCAGGTTTTGCAAAAATTCGGGTAAAATCCTTTACAATAAGAGTCGTTTTCTTGATCTCTTTCTGAATTCGTAAGAAGTTAAGAATATTATCCGTAATTGCTCCTGATATATACAATACATGCCCATAATCAAATAGATGATCTTTGAATTTGTGCATTAACATGGCAGAAGGAATCTTTAAATCATGAAGCTGGTGATCCGGATCAATGGCATACACTCCATGTTCAATATCTTTTAACTGTTGTAATAACAATTGATTTTCTGTAATATATTGGGGTAAATTGATCAGTTTAAAGACAAATTTTGTTTTTTGAACCAACTCTGGTAAGTGAGGCGAAACAGCAGCACCAGTTGTTAGAATCAAACTTTGTGTTATAATCGGTGAACCACTTGATTTTCGGGATAAGGCACCATCAATAATGGTCAAATGTATCCCAATATTCTGCATTTGAGTAAGAGTCTTTTCCAGCCATTTGGTTGTATTAGGTCCTGAGAGGATCACATTTCCGTAAGAATGTGCCTGAGCTGTTACTAATCGTCCCAATGAAGTTTTTCTGTCTGACAGATCAATGATTTCAGCTGTTAAAGCCCTTTCCCGATAGTGTTTATCAGTAGTTATAAAAAAAATCCCTTTATGAAGAAAAATTTCAGGTTTGTGAGTATGAGTAACCTGATCCACATTTTCACCATCAATACCGATAGAAGTAATGGCTACTTTTATTGGAAAAGTATGATCTGTATTTTGCAATCTATTGATGATATAATTCAAACATTCCGTTTTTCCGGTATTTTTTTCCATTCCAATAATTGAGAGGCTGGAAAATTGAAGTATATCATCAATAAAAGGCATTGTGGGTTAATTTGTATGTCTCTCTTTACGAGCAAGATGGGATGGCTCAAGAGCCAAACGGTCTCCATTCAATAATGAAGCAACACCATCCACTTTCTTGCCTGATTGACAATCGGGACAATCACAGTTGCTCACATAATGATCTGGTTCCGTATAGGTAGTGATCACACCTTCATAGTTTCTCAACACAATTCTATTAGCACTTTGGGTGATCAAATAATCTGGCATAACCGGAATTTTTCCACCACCACCCGGAGCATCAACAACAAAAGTGGGCACTGCATAACCGGAAGTATGACCTCTTAAAGATTCAATAATCTCAATTCCTTTAGAAACAGACGTCCTAAAATGTTCAATTCCCATTGACAAATCACATTGGTAAATATAGTAGGGACGAACTCTGATTTTCACGAGGTTATGAACCAATCTTTTCATAATGAAAGGACAATCATTCACTCCTTTTAATAAAACCGACTGATTTCCAAGAGGTATCCCGGCATTTGCCAATTTAGCACAAGCTTCGGCTGCTTCAGGGGTGATCTCATCAGAATGGTTAAAGTGAGTGTTCACCCAGATTGGATGATATTTTTTCAACATATTCACTAAATCATCCGTGATTCTTTGAGGACAAACGACAGGCACTCTTGTTCCTATTCTGATGATTTCAACATGAGGAATTGCTCTTAAACGTTGGATAATAGACTCTAATAGTCTGTCGCTCACCATTAAACCATCTCCACCGGAAAGTAAGACGTCTCTTACCTGAGGTGTTTTTGCAATATAATCGATCGCTTTTTGAATATTGTCTTCTGGGGAAGTCCCATCTTTTTGACCAGCAAATCGTCTTCTGGTGCAATGGCGACAATACATAGAACACATATCCGTAATTAAAAACAAAACACGATCCGGATAACGATGTGTTAAACCAGGTGCCGGAGAATCTTCATCTTCGTGCAATGGATCTAATAAGTCGGCAGCAGCCTGATGAGTTTCATTAATGGTAGGGATAGATTGTTTTCTGATTGGACAATTCGGATTATCAGGATTGATCAGACTCAAATAGTATGGAGTGATTGCCATACGTAAAGTTTTTAAAGACTCTTTAACCCCATTCTCCTCATCGGGTGTTAAGTTGATGTACTGTTTCAACTGATCCAAGGTTTCGATTCTGTTTCTAACTTGCCATTTCCAATCGTTCCATTGTTCATCTGATACATTTGGAAAAAGTTGCATTCTTCTGCTTCCCATATTTATTAATCTTAAGTTTAATATATTTTAAATATTTGATATTCAGTGAAATAAGAAATAGTTTAATTTTCTAATACCATTTGCAAATTTACATGAAATTTTCTAGAAAAACAGCAAATGGGGAATGAAATTAATAATATTTAAGAAATGAGTAATGAAGTGATCCATTTTGTAGGTATAATATATTCCGGGAAAGTGTTGGTACTGTTTAGGTTCAAATATCAAATAATGATAACTAAATATGATTGTGGTGATTAGAAAAGTGTTTACCCACACTATCCCGGAATAACAAAGGGGAATGCCCTGAATCTGAAAAAATTAAAACCCAAAACAATAAAAAGTAAAGCATACCCAATCATTTGTAAAACAAAACTAAAAATCAGTTCTGGTCTATGATAATAAAACCGAATGTACTGCTCCCCTTTCGGTACCATTACCGAAATCATGGAACTATTCAGTGGTTTGATTTCGAGACTTTTTCCTGTGTTCAGTTTCGCTTTCCAACCGGGATAATAGCTTTGACAGATCACTAATGGTCTATCGATATGATTATGAGTCTTTACAAAGATATTGCCCGGTTCAAAAACACATAGGTCTAAAAATAATGTGGTATCAGGATACGATTTAACCAAAGTTTTATCCATAGTATAGGCATAGTCTTCAGAGATTGGTAGTGGTGTTTCTGAATATAGGATCACTTGGGGATAGTAAGCTAATTTTGGAAAATACAGCTCTTTCCCTTTATGTTGGTTAGGTATGGTCATGATCTCAAAATCGTTTAAGATCACTCCTTTATAACTAA
>JAEWUL010000036.1 GCA_023459435.1 Bacteroidota bacterium | reverse complement strand
GTGTTACGACCGTGCGTGCCCTTATGACTGGCAGGAGGAGGATGCGTGGATCTGGGTTGAAGATGGGGGACTAACCTTACAATGTTCCAAATGTGGTTCAAGATTCAATATTCTTGATGGAACTGTTGTAAATGGACCAGCTCAATATCAACTTAGTAAATACAATACGTATTTTGATGGGTATAGGCTGAGAATCTATAATTGAGGTAACATATTGTAAACCAGGTCAATCATCTTAGGTCCAGCGATTTTTGCTGCCATAAGAACATCTTCATGAGAAACTTTTTCAACGATACCAACCACTCCTAAGTCTGTAATTACGGATAGTGCAAACACTTCCATACCACGATGACGAGCAACAATTGTTTCGGGCACTGTTGACATTCCAACCGCATCTCCACCTAAGATGTGAAACGCTTTGTATTCGGATGGTGTTTCAAAACAGGGACCTGTTACGGCCACATAAACACCTTGTTGCAGATGAATATTTAAAGATTCAGCTGTTTGAAAGGCTATTTTAATCATTCGTTTAGAATAAGCCTCACTCATTTCCTGAAAACGTGGCCCCATTCTATCATCATTTTTTCCTAACAATGGATTGTCTCCCATTAAATTGATATGATCGCGTATGATCATGATATCTCCAATTTTAAAAGTTGGATTCATTCCACCAGCGGCATTAGACAAAATGACCTGTTCCACACCCATCTCTTTCAAAACCTGTAAGGGAAATGTTACTTCTTTCATGGTATATCCTTCATAAAAATGAAATCTGCCAGACATCACAACAATATCCACATGGTTCATCTGACCCAGTACGATACTTCCTCTATGACCTTGTACGGTTGAAATGGGGAAGTGGGGAATATCTCTATATGAAATTTCTGCATCTATAATCATATGATCCACCAATCCACCTAAACCTGAACCTAAAACGATAGCGGTTTTTGGTGTTTTGTTCATTTTGCTTTTTAAAAAAGCGGCACTCTCTCTAATCTTTTCTAACATGATCTTTCATTATATTTAAAAATGTTTCTTCTTTTTCTTGGAACCGAATCTCAATCGGGATAGAGAATACGGGTAGCAAAAGTAAACAATTTTCCTGAATTCCGGATAACCTCATCCAATCCTTCTCTGTTGTAAGGATAATTTTCATTTTCCCAGGATCCTGCACATACTTATCTTTGATATTTTGAAGATCAGAACCGGAAAAAGGGTGATGATCCGGAAAAGAAAAATAGGAAATTTTTGAATATTGTTTTTCTAAATGTTGAAGTAAAGGGGTTGCGTTTGCGATTCCGGTAAAAACAATAATCTCATCAATAGAATCCATAGGATATGTTGATGCCGATGGAGTCAGAGGTTGTAAAGGTTTATATACAATGGAAGTAAAAAACAACTCCTGAGAATTCCTGATATGTAATTGTTTTTTCTTAACCTCCATGAGCAGGGGCTCACATTGAACCGGAGTTTTTGTAACGATCACAATATCAGCATGACGAGCAGCTTTTTTGTGTTCTCTTAAATTACCTGCAGGGAATGGAAAATCTTTAGAGTAGGGATTTTGAAATTCGGTTAAAAGGATTTTTAAAGAATAATTTACTGACAGATGTTGAAAAGCATCATCTAGTAATATGAAGTCAAGATTTGGATATAATTCCAGTAAGCGTTGAATTCCCACACTTCTTTTTTCACAAACAGCAACCGGGATTTCCGGAAATTTGATATGAAATTGGAGCGGTTCATCTCCGATAAATAGTGCTTTTTTTTCAGTAGTAAGCAATTGATTGGCCAAAATAAACCCTTTTGTTTTTCTTCCGTAGCCTCTGCTTAAAACTGCGATCTGATAATGATCTTTCAATTGAGTGATTAAATATTCGATGTGAGGTGTTTTACCAGTTCCTCCCACTCTCAAATTCCCAATACAGATGGTAGGTACAGGAAAAGTATCGCTTTTAATCCACTTACGGCTGTAGAGTTCCCGTCTAATAGCAACAATCAGACCATAAATCCAACTGAATGGAAGTAAAATCAATCTTATATTCATGATGGAATAGGCTTAATACGATCACTTTCCCATTTTTCATAAGAAGTGATGATTTTTGTCACTAATGGGTGTCTGACAACATCAATATTTTCCATAAATACGAATTCAATACCTTTGATATCTTTAAGGATTCGACCAGCCTGAATAAGCCCTGAATGTTGATTTCTGGGTAAATCGATCTGAGTTACATCACCGGTAATGAAAAACTTGGCGTTTTTACCCATTCTGGTCAGAAACATCTTTATTTGACCTTCTGTTGCATTTTGAGCTTCATCGAGGATAACATAGGCATTATCCAAAGTTCTTCCTCTCATGAAAGCTAAAGGGGCAATTTCTATGGTTTTATCTTCAATATAGCTTAATAGTTTCGGCATGGGCATCATATCCCACAAAGCATCATACAAAGGTTGCAGATATGGATCTAATTTATCTCTTAAATCACCGGGTAAAAAACCTAAATTTTCACCTGCTTCTACTGCAGGTCTTGTCAAAATAATCCTTTTAATCTGTTTGTTTTTAAGAGCTCTTACGGCTAATGCTACAGCTGTATATGTTTTGCCGGTACCGGCAGGACCTATTGCAAACACCATATCATTGTGTTTTACACTTTCTACGAGTCTTTTTTGATTTTTAGTAATGGCTTTGATCACTTTTCCATCCCGACCATGCACAATAATATCTTCTTCAAAACCATTTTTATCAAGTCTGTAAAAAGAATCATCCTCTGAAGCAGTGATATTTAAAATATCATTTTCAGTCACTTTTCCAAATCTTTCGTAATGAATGATGATCAGTTGGAATCTATTTTCAAAAAAGGAGATCTCTTGTTCCTCTCCATTGATTTTTACTTCATTTCCTCGGGCTGTGATTTTAATTTTGGGGAAAATATGTCTTAAAAGATCAATATTTCCGTTGTTTTTCCCATAAACTCCTACAGCAATGCTGTTATCAAGTGTTATAATTCTTTCCATTCACAAGATTAATAAATTGACATATATTCTATTGGATTGACAGGTCCTCCGTTATACCATAGTTCAAAATGGAGATGATCCTGTTTGCTTTCCAATCCGCTGATACCCATTGTTGCGATAAGTTCACCGATTCTGACTTTATCTCCCATTTTTTTTAATATTGTTTCTGCA
>JAEWUL010000035.1 GCA_023459435.1 Bacteroidota bacterium | reverse complement strand
GTTGTGTTTCCATCCGGTTCAAAAGTACCCCCATGTGGTAAAACATTGAGATCTATTTGGTAAGGATACACTTTGTCATGAGGGGCTCCTGATCTTTCTGCATTTAACTGTTCTACTGCTTTAACTCCTGTTCCGGTCACCGACTGATAAGTAGAAATCACAATCCTTTTAATTTTAAATTCTTTATGAAGAGGAGCCAAAGCCATTACCAGCTGTATGGTTGAACAGTTAGGGTTTGCAATAATCTTATCAGTTGATCTCATCACATCTCCATTGATTTGAGGAACCACTAAGGGAATATAATCAAACATTCTCCAGGCAGAGGAGTTATCTATAACCACAGTACCAACAGCAGCAAATTCAGGTGCATATTGAAGAGAGGTGGTTCCACCTGCTGAAAAAATAGCGATATCCGGTTTTTGAGAAATGGCATCCGAAATAGAAACGATTGGATACTCCTTGCCACAAAAAACAACCTTTTTACCAACTGATTTTGAAGATGCAACAGGTATAAAATTGATGTTATGAAATCCTCTTTCTTCGAGTACTTTCATCATAATAGTTCCCACGAGGCCTGTAGCTCCAACCAATGCAATTTTTTTCATTTTTTGTAAGTATTATTTGTGATTTGAATAGGCAAAAATACAAAAAAAAATGAATGCTGGAGCGTTGAAGTTTTGTATCAGGGAATCATGACCAAAAGTGTAAAAAAATGATATTCTAATAAATTACGGGTACTGTTTTGATGAAAAAAATGGGAATTTTTAAATGAGTTTAAAATGAAACAAATAGGGGAAAAGTGACCCGTTTTTTAATAGAATATCTCCACAGAGCTCCGCCGATCGTTTTGTCAGGAACGTCCAATGCATTAGGGATTTGAAGGGCGGCGAAGCCGGTGCGAAGCACGGGAGCGAAGCGTACCCCGGAAAAGCCCGACCCCGAGCGAAGCGAGGGGGAATGCCCAAATCATAATTTAAAAAATGTAACATTATAAAAATAAAAGTACTAATAAAATGCATTAATAAACTATTTATCCTTTTTTTTCGTTATTGAAAAGTACTAAATAAAAAATATCACATTGGAATTTCAAATTATCAATATTGTATGAATTGTTCTATTCAAAAGAAAATCAGTATAATGATTGTATGCTCAATCATTAGTTTTACTCTTTTTGCACAAAGAGGGTCTATTCAAGGGATCGTTTCGGATTCAACAGAGAAACAAAAAATGCCCTTTGTAAGTGCATTTCTTTTTGATGCGAAGGATAGTTCATTTGTGAAAGCAGAGATTACAGACCAAAAAGGATTGTTTAAATTTGATTTGTTATATAATGGACTCTATTATGTACAGATCCATTTTGCGATGTATGAAAAATGGTACAGTGATACCATCAGAATACATTCAGATCAACGAAATGTTGATATGGGAGAGATTTTTTTGAAACCACAAACCAACATGTTACAGGGGGCTGAAGTTGTTTTTATGAGACCATTATTTGAGGAGAAACCCGGAAAACTGATAATGAATGTGGAATCACATCCCACAGCAGCTGGGGATAACCTGTTTGAACTTCTACGTAAAACACCCTCTGTTACAATTGATAATGATGAAAATATTCTCATTAACGGAAAAAGTGGTGTTACTTTTCTGATCAACAACAGATCTGCCCGCTTATCCGGGGATGAACTTACTAATTTTCTCAAAAGTACGTCTGCAGCTTCTGTGGATAAAGTTGAAGTGATCAATAGCCCATCCTCCAAATATGACGCCGAAGGAGCAGCAGGGATGATCAATATTATCCTTAAAAAAGATGATAAACTAGGCTTAAATGGAAATCTATATGCATCCGGATCTGTGAGTAGAGATTTGGCACACAGTGAAGGTATTCATCTGAATGCCAGAGTTGGAAAACTCTATGTTTCCGGTAGATACGGTTATAACTGGAGACAAAACTCCAATGGAAATACCAATAAGATAACCTATTTTAGAAAAGATGGAACCACATCATCGATTACCAATAATGAAAAAGAGGATGAACTTTGGTCAAATTTAAGTACGAATAATAGTCATTCCTATTCATTAAATGCAGAATATCAATTAGATAAAAAGAACTCTTTTGGGGTTTCCTATAGGGGTGGAATTAGTGAAAATCAATATACCAATCTAACCAACACCCGGATATATACGAATGAGATTATGGACTCTTCCTATTCTAAAGAGCTTACCAATAATTCCCAAAGTTTCCGTAATTTTTTGAGTTTATTTTACAGGTATGATTTTGACTCTACCGGTTCCCATTATATGGAAGTGGATATGGATTACTCCGGTAATAATTCCAGAGATGATAATTTGAATCAATATCAATACTATTCAGATGATTTTACTACACCTAGTTTTGTACAAAACCGACGTGTGTTTAAATTTCCGAAAACGTATGATAGTTATTCGTTTCAGGCGTATTATGAAAAGGATCATGAGGGGGTTAGTTTTGAATCCGGGTTGAGTTCCTCCCTAGTACAAAATGTGGATAAGAGTGTGAATATGATTAATGATCAGTTGATTGGATATCTGACTAACCATTTTGAATATATGGAGAATATCAGCAGTGCCTATTTTTCTATTAATACGAAACTGGATGATATTACCGATCTCAGAGCAGGATTAAGAGGGGAGCTCTCTTATATCAACGGTACTTTACTGACCACATCAGAATCTCACTCCAGTCTCTATTTCGATCTATTTCCCAACATTTACTTTTCATTTAAGTTGCCGAAGAAAAACAATATTAATTTTGGTTACCAGTCCAGGATCTCCAGACCCCGTTTCCAAAATTTGAATCCCTTTGTGGATGTTTCAGAAC
>JAEWUL010000034.1 GCA_023459435.1 Bacteroidota bacterium | reverse complement strand
TACAGATCAACCCAAAACACTCATTGTTTCGAATATGTTTGTGGATGCAGAAGTTATTTTACAAACCGATACAGTATTGGCTGTACCTAAAAGTGCTGTGATTAAATCAGATACCAAACACTATGTTTTTGTTCTAGAAAATGAATTGGATGATAAATATTTGTTGAAAAAACAAGAGATTACAATTGGAAGAGAAGATAAAGATTTTTTCGAAATTATAAATTCTCCAATTCAAGGACTCATTATCACAAAAAATGTATATCATTTAAATGTTTCTGAATAAAACAGCATGAACTATTATAAACTTAAAATCAACTATTTACCGGATATAAAAAACGGAATAAACCGGGAAACCTTTTTTTGGTAGTTTTTGTATTCAGGATATTTTGTGCTGCTGATATATTCACTGAAATTGGAACTCCCTAAAAATAGAGCAACGAGCAGAAAACACCCTGTTATGCTCCAGTTAAGCCACTGTCCGCTGGCAGCAATACTGAATCCGTAAAAACAGAACCAGATCGCTTGTTCAGCAAAGTAGTTGGGATGTCTGCTGTATTTCCATAATCCTCTGTCTAAAAATCCTTTGCGATGCTTTTCATCAAGAGCAAGCCCTTCGTTTAGCAATGCATACTTGCCGGTCTGAAAACGGAATTGTTGAATATCGGCTATGGTTTCATATAAAATAAATAAAAACATTAAAACACTGAATATCCAGTCTAACGTACCAAAAGGCTCCGTATTGAATTGTAAAGCAATCATAATAGGCATTGTAAACAGGAAAATCAGGATGTTTTGGTATCCGCAGATGAACCCCAAATTGAATAAACTCCACTTCCATTTGGGTTGAAACTCTTTCTGTCCTCTTAAATAAACCCAGCGATAATCCTCTTCACCACCCCAGAATTTCCATTGATAGGCTCCTTTTAAACCAAAGTTGACACTTAAACGCAATCCCCAAATAGTAACCAAAACACTCATCACAACCAATCTGGTCGAAAAATCCCCGTAGTAGGTAACAATCCATGCATAAATAAGGGGTAAAATACTCCATAATTTGTCCACCTGGCTGTTATTGCGGGTAAGTTCACCAACTACAAAGGTTGTCATAATTGAGATCCCTAAAACCCATAAAAGAGGTTTTAAAGCAGTGAACTCGATTTCCCCAAGGGGTGTTCCTAAAAAGATATACATCAATGGAAATGCCAGTAATGAAAGGGCTAAAATAATCGCAACAGGTCCTTGTTTCATAGATTTTAAATTTTATAATGGTTTATCTGTTTCTATTAAAATATAAATCGCTCAATACCAATCGAATCATCAGAGCGTAATTAAAAGTTAGCCCCGAGTAAAATCCGGAGAGGTTATCAGAATGTCCCAAAGAACTCACAGAGAAGGTAAAGGCAGGATCTAATGAGAACATCTCGTTGAACACAATCTTAACTCCTCCTGTCAAAAGGGCTCCATATCCGGGTGCAGACCAGGTTCTATAGTTTGGAGGGTCTTGAACTCCCGGAACATAAATGGTTGATACTGAAGAAAGTAAATCGAAAGGCTGATCCTCAATAATGGCATCAAAACTCCTCACTTTCAAAAAGTTAAACTGAACACCCAATTCAAGAAATGGTCTTATAATCGATCTATTATGAAAAAGATGGGTAACATTCAACTCAATAAATGAACGCTCCTCTTTCGCAACAATCGATTCTATAGCGTAGTTATTTCGTTGATTTCCTGCAGGTTGATCAAACATGATCAAAAATATATCACTGGCTGTTACCTGTACATGGGAATAGTTCAGGCTCAAACCCCAGTTTTTATGAAATTTGTATTTCACTCCAATTCCAAAATTCATACCGATTTTGTATGACATGTTTTTAGGGTGTTCCCCTAACCACATCGAATCTACATATGGATAATTATTCTTTACCAATAAAGCGATCTCATCAAACCGATACCGGTTGTTGAATAATAAGTTGAGGTTTACTTCATTATTGGGGGCTCCGTTGTAGTAGTTTGCCGTACTTTTATCGGGAGCATAAATACCACCTCCAATAAAGAAATCAAATCCTTTAACCTGCCACGGATCAACTTTCCCTTTGTTTTGTGAAAAAGTTAAAGGGAAAAAGGAGGTTAGAAGAGCAAAAACTACCAATTTTTTAATCATACGAAGTTACAAATGGATCACTTCACCATAAGCCGCCGCCGTGGCTTCCATAATCGCTTCAGAAAGGGTAGGGTGGGGGTGAACCGAATGAAGGATCTCTCTTCCTGTTGTTTTTTTATTCATCGCAATCACAGCTCCTGAAATCATTTCAGTTACGTTATCTCCGATGAGGTGACATCCAATCCACTCTTCGGTATTTTTATCAAAGATCACTTTAACCATACCATCTCTGCTTCCGGAAGCGGTTGCTTTACCTGATGCTGTAAAAGGAAATTTTCCGATGATCACTTCTCTTCCGGCACCTTTACAGGCTTGTTCTGTTAATCCAACAGATGCAATTTCAGGTGTCGTGTACGTACAACCGGGGATCAATCCGTAGTTGATAGGATGAGGATCTAAACCAGCCATTTTTTCAACACAAATCAAAGCTTCATGAGAAGCCACATGGGCCAGTGCAGGACCATGAACAATGTCTCCAATAGCATAAATACCCTCACAATTGGTTCTGTAGTAATCATCTACAATAACTTTTGACTTTTCAACAGAAACGCCATACTCTTCTAATCCAATACCCTCAATGTTGGTTGCAACACCTACAGCAGATAACACCACATCACACTCAATTTCTGTAATTTTTTCCTTGGCATCTTTAATGGTTACTTTACAGAGGTTTCCGCTTCGATCCACACTTTCCACAGAAGCAGATGTGATCACTTTGATTCCGGCTTTTCTGAATGCTCTACCTAAATGACCTGAGATCTCTTCATCTTCAATGGGTACCAGATGGGGTAAGTATTCCACAATAGTGACAGCTGTTCCCATAGAAGCATAAAAGTATGCAAATTCACTGCCAATAGCTCCCGAACCCATCACAACCATTGATTTGGGTAAATAGGGGAGTGTTAATGCTTCTCTGTACCCGATCACTTTTTTTCCATCCTGAGGGATATGCGGGAGCTCTCTCGAACGCGCTCCTGTTGCTAAAATAATATGATCAGCACGATATTCAGATATTGATCCATCTGATGCAGTAACAGAAACGGTTTTATCTTTTTTAATTTTTCCGAACCCTTCAATTACAGTAATATTGTTCTTTTTCAACAAAAACTGAACCCCTTTGCTCATTGTTTCTGCTACTGTTCTACTTCTTTGAACTACAGCAGGAAAATCAGGAGAAACGGTTCCTTCTATTTTTATACCATAGTTTGAGGCATGTTTGGTATAATTCAAAACTTGTGCAGATTTTAAAAGAGCTTTGGTGGGAATACATCCCCAATTGAGACAGATACCACCCAATTCAGAACGTTCTACAACAGCAACTTTCATATTCAACTGGCTCGCTCTTATAGCTGCCACGTAGCCGCCCGGGCCACTTCCTATCACGATGAGATCAAAATTCATTTTATACAAATTTTTGTTTATAATCTAAAAAAGCAAAAATACAGAAAAAGTACTTATCTGATCACCTCTTTTCTGTCAATATATTTGGAGAAATGAAATGGGGGAACCCCTAAAGCCATCCCTGCATGAACCACCCCTTTAATACCCAGAGATTTATATAAAATTCCTCTGTTATCTCGTTCCAGTGCGGTTAATACAAAACCAGCATAAAATTGAGCTATTCCTAAAGTTTCTGCCATTAAAGAACCATTTTGATAGGCTAAATTGCAATCAGCAGATCCATAAAACTGGTTTTTGGGACTATAAATAAAGATTACAGCTGTTGCACCTCGTAATATCATGTCTTTTCCCGCTTTATACTCCTTCTCCATCTCATAAAATGCAGGAATGTACTTTACCAAATCGGGGGCTAATATCTTCAAAAAAGGTTTTATAAGCGGAAAATTTAAAAAACGGGCTAACTTTTTAAATGTTTGTACTGTAAAATCAGAAATCATTAGAAGTTGATCAGGATCAGTTATAACCTTAAAATATACTTTTTGGGAGTTGCTTGCTGTTGGAGCACGATGTGCCGCTTCTACTATTTGATCAATCAAGTATTCCGGAACTGGATCTTTGGTAAAAACCCTACCCGACCGTCTGGCTTTAAATAATTTCATCAATTGTTCGGATGTAGGGAGCTCTTTTTTATCAAATGGGTGGACTTTATCAGGTGGAAAAATCTCATGGAATATTGAATCCGTAGGACAAATGGCTACACAATGACCACACTTAATACACAAATCGATGTTTTGAACATTGGGAATCTTAGAACTGGAATTTATAAAAATCTCAGATGGACACACCCTTACACAACGTTCACATTCGATGCACGTTGCTCCTTCAATTTCTATTCTCATACTGTTTTATATTACGATCTTTCCTGATTTATTCCCAAATTTGTTACATATTGTTTTTACTTCAACCACATCCCCCCTTTTTAAATTGGGCATACTTTCCAGAAATGTGGAATAATCCACATCGTTTTGATGGGTAAGTTCCATTTTTTTTACAAGTTCTCCATTTACATATATTTCTACCG
>JAEWUL010000033.1 GCA_023459435.1 Bacteroidota bacterium | reverse complement strand
TAACAACTGTACTGAAGTGTATCAAAACTTATGGAATATTGGAGATGGTATTCAAGATAATAATTTATCTGAAATGAAAATCTTTCCAAATCCTGCATCCTCATTGGTTCATGTGGCACTTTTATCCAAAGAATCTACTACCGCCGTTTTATCCATTACCAATATGATGGGACAATTAGTGTATTCTGAAAATATTAATTTAGAAAATGGACAAAATCAATATCAGATACCCGTTAATGGTTTAGGAGCCGGTTTCTATTTGTTGAATATTAAATCTCCTAAAGGGGTTTCAACACAAAAATTAATCATTCGGTAACTTGATTAAAATAGATTAAAAGGGAAGTTGGCAATAACTTCCCTTTTTTTTAAGAATTTTTAGGAGTATCCCCTACTTGAATTTTTTAATTTTTTTATATATCTTTGCGACCTGTATAAAAGAACAAAACAAAACGATATTTATCACTTAAATTATTAATAACCAATTAAAAAAAATTAAAAAAATGAAAAAAATTTACACAACTTTAATGTTGGTTTTGATTGCAAGCATAAGTTTTGCTCAAATTTCAACCGTTACTGTTAAGGAAGGTCAAACCAGAATTCCTATCCAAAAAAGAACAGAAAACAAATTAGAAAGAGCTGGTGCAGGTTCATGGTGGTTCTCATATTGTGATGATTTACAATATTATATGGGACAAGAACTTGAGTATGGTTATGTTACATTTTTACAAGACTCTGTTGCTACTATTCAATATACAGATGGTGATGGTCGTCCTCAATTTTACAGCTTTGTTCAAATCTTTGATTTTACTGAACAAATTTGGTTTGATTTATACAACGGACTAATGACAGAAGAGGGAACACCAATTCCTGTTCCTCACATTGGTACAACTGCATCTTATGACATTGACTCTATGAGTTGTATTTTTGCATATGAGTGGGGTACCAATGTGGACATTAATAATGTTGACACATTAGTAATGACCATTATTGCAACATCTTCTATGGAGTATCAAAACTTAACATCAGGTGGTGTTACTGCTTTCAAACAAGCTAAATTAGATTATAACATCAATGATGCTACTATTGCTCCAGCTGCACATCCAAAATTTTACCAAGTTAAATATCCATTAACTATTAATGATACAACTGGTGGATATTTTATGTATAAAAACTTACCTGTTGTTGGGTTTGATAATTTAACACACAAAACGGTTGCTGTTGCTTTCTCATTCAAATCAGGTACTCCAAACAGAACAATAGCAAGTGTTATTGGTACTGATCTTAATAGATTTGTCGCTTATTATAATGAAGATCCTCGTTCTGAATACAATACAAATGGAACTACAGCTTTAACAACAGAAAGAAGTAACTCTATGAACGCTATGGAGTGGAGTGTTGATCCAACATTCTTCCTATATGGAAAATATATCCATAACAAAGTATGGAATGGCAACTTAAAACGTCCAGGTCTTTCTGTTTATGCTACATGTAACGATTGTGAATGGGTAGGTGTTAACGAAGCTGATCAAAAAAATATCGCTGTTCGTCCAAACCCAGCTACTGATAACTTTACAGTAACATTAGTAGACAATTCAACTGCTACAATCCAACTTTTCAATATTGTTGGACAAATGGTTTCCAGCCAAATCACAAACGAATTAACAGCTACAGTAAATGTTGCTGATTTAACTGCTGGTATCTATATGTTAAAAGTTTCTCAAAACGGAAAAACTTACACCAGCAAAGTTGTTGTTAAATAATTTTTAACACACTTCAAATCAAAAAAGGCCTCTTTCGAGGCCTTTTTTTTTATTATTAAAACTCCGGTAGATCAGTTGAATGCTTAAAGGTTAGGAAAGTTCGTAAAAACAAAAAAGCCCTGAATTGCTTCAGCGCTTTTTTTGAGGTCTCTTCCAGATTCGAACTGGAGTAGACGGTTTTGCAGACCGGTGCCTAGCCGCTCGGCCAAGAGACCATTTAAGAGTGCAAAAATACAAAAATTTTACGAATTATGAATACTATTCTATAAAAAATCTGATTTTTGTATTCTTAAACCTTTTTTTTAATACCTGTAATGGTCAGGTTTGTATGGTCCTTCAACAGGAACTCCAATATAATCAGCTTGTTCTTTGGTTAAAGTGGTTAATTTAACTCCAATTTTAGTTAGATGTAAACGGGCTACTTCTTCGTCCAAAATCTTTGGTAAATTGTAAACACCCACGTGATAATCTTTAGTCCAAAGGTCTATCTGAGCCATCGTTTGGTTAGTAAAAGAGTTACTCATGACAAACGAAGGATGCCCTGTAGCGCAACCTAAGTTCACCAAACGTCCTTCAGCTAAGATGAAAATGGAGTGCCCATCAGGGAAAATATATTCATCCACCTGAGGTTTGATGGTTCTTTTGGTAATGTTTGGGATTGCTTCGAATTGAGCCATCTGGATTTCGTTATCAAAATGTCCAATATTACATACGATTGATTGATCTTTCATTTGAGTCAGATGTTCTGCTGTGATCACATCTTTGTTTCCTGTAGTAGTAACATAAATGTTTCCTTCATGAAGAGCATCTTCAATAGGTTTTACTTCAAAACCTTCCATAGCGGCTTGTAAAGCGCAAATAGGATCAATTTCGGTAACGATAACACGAGCGCCATAAGATTGCATCGATTGAGCACAACCTTTCCCTACATCGCCATAACCGCAAACAACGACTACTTTCCCTGCAAGCATTACATCGGTAGCGCGTTTGATTCCATCAGCCAATGACTCGCGGCAACCATATTTGTTATCAAATTTTGATTTGGTAACGGAATCGTTCACATTTATAGCAGGGATTAACAATTCCCCTTTTTCCATCATTTGGTATAACCGATGTACACCTGTCGTTGTTTCTTCAGAAACCCCTTTCAGTTCAGCGATTGTATTATGCCAACGGGTAGGATTTTCTGCCAATAGTTTTTTTAATGTAGTCAGAATGATCTCTTCTTCGGCAGATTCCGCTTTTTTATCCAATACGGTAGCGTCATTTTCAGCTTTATAACCCAGATGTATTAAAAGAGTGGCATCACCACCATCATCAACGATTAGGTTAGGGCCTTTTCCACCGGGAAATGCCAATGCTTGATTGGTACACCACCAATACTCTTCCAGAGTTTCCCCTTTCCACGCAAAAACGGGAATTCCAACGGCCGCAATGGCAGCGGCAGCCTGATCTTGCGTGGAGAAAATGTTGCAACTGCACCATCTTACTTCAGCTCCTAAATGAGCCAATGTTTCTATCAAAACAGCAGTTTGAATAGTCATGTGTAAAGAACCCGTAATTCTGGCTCCTTTAAGGGGTTGAGAATTGCCATATTTTTCACGGATTGCCATTAAACCGGGCATCTCTTTTTCAGCAATTTCGATCTCTTTGCGACCCCATTCTGCAAGTGACATATCAGCCACTTTGTACCTTAATTCGTAATCAGTCATCATTTTATCTGTTTAAATTCATAAATAAATACGGTTGCAAAGATACGATTTTTTCACGGTTTAATTTTGATACACCAATTTTCAGTATTTTTGCAATTCAATATGTTTTACTATGTCAATAATTGTAAATAATGTATCTAAACTTTATGGCGATCAATTCGCATTGAATAAAGTCAGTTTTGAAGTCAAAAAAGGGGAGATTGTTGGTTTTTTAGGACCTAACGGTGCCGGTAAATCGACCATGATGAAAATCATTACCTGTTATATTCCTCCCACAGAAGGAGACGTATCTGTTTGTGGATTAGACATTTGGAATGATTCTCTGGAACTTAGAAAAAAAGTGGGCTATTTATCCGAAGCAAATCCACTCTATTTTGAAATGTATGTTCGGGAATTTCTTGAATTTATTGCCGGTATTCACAAAATAAAAGATAAAAAGAAACGGATTGATGAAGTGATCTCGATGACGCATCTGGAATTGGAACAACACAAAAAAATTGGCGCTTTATCCAGAGGATATAAACAAAGAGTTGGATTAGCGCAAGCATTGATACATGATCCGGAAGTTCTGATTTTAGATGAACCTACAACGGGATTAGATCCCAATCAGTTGGTAGAGATTCGGGAGTTGATCAAAAAATGTGGAAAAACCAAAACGGTATTGCTTTCTACTCATATCATGCAAGAAGTGGAAGCGATGTGTGACCGTGTGATTATCATCAATAGAGGTACTATCGTTGCAAATTCAAAGATTAATGAATTACAGGAAACTGTTAGTACACTTAGAAAGAAAAAAGATTCAAAAGAACTTTCTATGGAAGAGATTTTCCATATCCTAACCAAATAAAAAATATGAAGAACTTAAGTATGATCGCTGCCGTTGGTAAAGATTTTGAATTAGGATTTCAAAACCAACTTTTATGTCACCTTCCTGCTGATTTAAAATATTTTAAAGAGAAAACCTCCGGATGCCCTGTGATCATGGGTGACAGGACCTGGGAATCACTTCCCAAGAAACCACTTCCCAACAGAAGAAACATTGTAATTACCTTAGATCAAAATGTGAAATATCCAGATTGTGAAGTGGTACATTCCGTAGAGGAAGCAATGGAATTGGTTTGTGAAGAAAAGGAATCGTTTATCATTGGAGGTGCCACTATATACTCTTTGTTTATTGGATTGGTTGGAAAATTATATTTGACCCGAATTGATGCCCATTTTACAGCAGATTGTTATTTCCCCCGTTTTAACGCAAACGAGTGGTCTCTTGAAGAGGAGATCTATGCTCCCAAAGATGAAAAAAACAAATACAATTTAACATTTCAAACTTTTATCAGAAAAGAGAGTCTATAAAATAAATTTACAAGTATGAAAAAATCGTTTTTAATATACATTCTATTGATTTCGTCATCTTTCGTTATGGGGCAGAAGGAGGTAGTATATGTTACCCCTGACTTACCTATTGATGAAACAACTAAGTTGGTAACTTACAAAGATGTAATAAATGAAAAAGGATCCCCACAAGAGCTTTATGACAGAGCTATGGAGTGGGTTAAAACCTATTACAAGAATACAGCAGAAGTGATTAAAACTGCTGACAGAGAGAAGGGTTTGATTGAGATCCGTTCAGGTGTTAAGATTCACAACAAAATGAAAGATGGTTCCAAAGTATACAAGAACGTTGTATATTATAATTTTAAGCTAGAGTGCCGCCAGGACCGATATAGGTATACTATTACCGATTTTAATGAAAAGGCAGCAGCAGCAGCTCCTATTGAGATCTGGTTCGATCAAAAACACTCCAGATGGCAACCCTCTTGGTACGACTATTTGAATGAGATTCATGAAAACATGCAATCTTTGATTATTTCATTGCAGGATGGGATGATGCCAAAACCGGTTGTAACCGACGATTGGTAGTGTTATTGTTTTAAAAGTTAAGATAAAACTGCTTTGTAATTCTTTTATATTGTTCGCTATATTCCTGTGTTGATTCTCTAATCCAGAGATCTAGAATTTCAAAAGGGGGTGGGTTTTTCTTGCAATATCCTTTAATAATTCTATGAATTGGTTTTTCCTGTATGGGATAAATATTCATCTGAAAACAGGAGAAAAGTCCTTTTTGAGAAATGATGGCGTTAAATTCATTCATCTCATGAGGAGGAAGAATAAGGTAAAAAAATCCATCTTTTGAAAGTAATGTATCCACACTGGTCGCTAAGTCTTCAAAACTTAAATGAGCATCTCTGTGTTTACTGCGTTGTTTTTTTTCGCAAGGTGATTTTAAAGAATCTCCAAAATAAGGTGGATTAGAAACGATTAGGTCATACTCCATATTCTCAATAGCAAACTCCTGAATGGAAGTATGTAAAAATCTAAACCATTGATTATTCGTATACGGAAACTGATTCCAATTTTCAAGTGCCTCTTCAATAGATTCTTGGTCGATATCAACACCTGTATAAAATTGAAGATCATTTCGTTCCTGAAAATTTTTAGCTGCAATGCAAAAAAGGATCACGCCACAACCACAGCCAATATCTAAAACAAATTTCGATTGATGAGCATGGATTACAGAAGCCAGTAACACGCTGTCAGTGCCAATTTTTAAAGCACTTTTATGATGGTATAGGGCAAATTGTTTGAATTGAAAAGGGGAAAGGTTACTCATCTATATAAACATCAATCAATCCATCAGGGGCTTTGATATAGATCTCCTTTTTAGCACGATCAATGGATTCAAAAAAATGATCCACTGCTGGAATTAATATCTCTTTCCCGTTGAAATCAATTTGCATGATTGGTTGTTGGATGACATCAATAAAATCGACAATTGTACCAATATCACCTTTTACAGAATCTATGACATGAAAACCAATCACTTCATGAAAATAGAACTTATTGCCGGTAAGAGGTGGCAATGCGGTGATTGGGAGATATAGTTCTGTTTTCATAAATGATTTGATCTCATCACCATCAATATCAGCAAATTTCACAACAGCCTGGTTGGAGCCTCTGAGTTGGATCTCTTCAATCATGTAGGGAACCATTTCATCATCCACATGTAAAAAAACGGATTCGAGATCACTGTACTTTTCAGGTTGGTCTGTATCCAAGTAGATAAATGCCTGCCCTTTATATCCAAAAGGTTTTGTAATAACACCCAAGTAAAAAAAATCTTTCATAAAATGGATACATTAATCTTTAAATTGAAACCGTTTCAGAACATCTTCGGAATGACCTTTAGACAACATTCTCAGGGATGCTTCGGGAACATTCATACAATCTAGAAGTATAAACACATCCAGAGCATCATTAAAGTCATGATCCACATTAAAAGAGAGCACTTTGCCATTCAATTGAAGATATTTTTTAATCAAAACGGGGATAGAACGGTTTCCTCCTTCGATATCGAGAATTATTTTGTCCAGCATATCCACAGAATGAATATCTTTAACATATTTCTTTGTTTTAGACAAATTAAACTTAGGAAGTGGGTTTAATGGTTTTATCCATTTCGATACTTTTTTATCGAAATGATTTCTTCTTAAATAGTTTTCTATCAGTTTGATCGAAGTCCTGGAATATTCACTGGAGATAGATGCGGGGCCAAGCATATATCTGTAGGTATTACAAGAGACGAAAATTTGTAAAATTCCTTTCCATAACAGGAGGAGACTTGTTGTCCCTTTTTGGAAATCTTTAACAATAAAAGATCTACCTAATTCGAGGGTTTGTTTCAAAATGGGGTCCATATTGTCGGACATTTTAAAAAGGGTATAAGTGTAAAACCCTTTTTTTCCAAATTTTTGCATAATATCTGCGCCCATACCAACTCTATAGCCTCCAACAATTCTTTTAGAATCTTCATCCCAGACAAAAAGTTGTTTGTAATACAGATCATATTTATCGGTATCGATCTCCAT